>JAHFBY010000337.1 GCA_023249835.1 Elusimicrobiota bacterium
ATCCGCACTACCGGAAAAACCACGCACTCACTTTATCGAAGAGGCGATTGAAGAGGACTTTAAGTCTGGCCGATTCACGGGCCAAGTGCACACCCGCTTTCCGCCGGAACCGAACGGTTACCTGCACATCGGCCACGCAAAATCTATTTGTTTAAACTTTGGATTAGCCAAGAAGTATAACGGTTTATGCAACCTGCGCTTTGACGACACCAACCCCACCAAAGAAGAACAGGAGTATATTGACTCTATCAAGACTAACGTGCGCTGGCTGGGATTTGATTGGGGCGACCGCGAGTACTACGCCTCCGACTATTTTGACCAGCTTTACGATTACGCTGTTACGCTCATTAAAAAAGGCAAAGCATACGTCTGCGAGTTGAGCGCAGACCAAATCCGCCGTACGCGCGGCACGTTTCAAGAGCCGGGAGAAGAGAGCCCGTTCCGCAACCGTTCAATCGAAGAAAACCTCAACTTGTTCGAGCGCATGAAAAAAGGGGAATTCCCCGAGGGCGGCCCGGTGCTGCGGGCAAAAATTGATATGGCTGCGCCCAACTTAAATTTACGCGACCCGGTGATGTACCGCATCCTCAAAGCGCCGCACCCGCGCACGGGAGACAAATGGCTGATATACCCCATGTACGATTGGGCGCACGGCCAGTCCGACTCTTTAGAGAAGATCACGCACTCCGTCTGCACGCTTGAGTTCGAAGACCACCGCCCGCTGTATGATTGGTTTGTAAAGGAGTTGGGCATCCACCATCCGCGCCAAATCGAGTTTGCCCGGCTCAACCTCACTTATACGGTGATGAGCAAGCGCAAACTCTTGGAGTTGGTTAAAGGCAATTTTGTTAAAGGTTGGGACGATCCGCGCATGCCCACGATCCAGGGCATCCGCCGTCGAGGATATACGCCCGCAGCAATGCGCAGTTTCGCCGAGCTGATCGGCGTTGCCAAAACTGCAAGCACGATTGATTTAAATTTGTTGGAACATTGTGTGCGCCAGGACTTGAACTTTAAAGCCTGGCGCGTGATGGCGGTTTTAAACCCGCTCAAAGTGGTGATCACGAACTATCCGGAAGGGCAAAGCGAAGAGTTGGACGCGGTGAACAATCCCGAAGATCCCGGCATGGGAACTCATAAAGTTCCGTTCTCTCGTGAACTCTACATTGAGCAGGAAGATTTTATGGAAAACCCGCCTAAGCAATTTTTTCGTTTGGCTCCGGGCCGCGAAGTACGTTTGCGCTATGCCTTCTACATTAAATGCGAGGAGGCCATCAGAGACGCAAATGGAAAAGTCATTGAACTGCGCTGCACCTACGACCCCGCCACCAAAGGCGGCAACTCTCCGGACGGCCGCAAAGTTAAAGCCACAATGCATTGGGTGAGTGCCGCGCACGCGATCAAGGCGGAAGCCAGGCTCTATGATCCTTTATTTACAAAAAAAGATCCGGAAGATATGCCCGAAGGCGAAGATTACAAAAAAAATATCAACCCTGAATCGGTAAAGGTCATCAACCCCTGCTTCGTAGAGCCGAGTCTGGCAGCGGCCAAACCGTTAGCCCCATACCAGTTTGAGCGCCTAGGCTATTTCTGCCTGGACCCAGACTCCAAGGCAGATCATTTAATTTTCAACCGCACAGTCACGCTCAAAGACGCCTGGGCAAAAATAGAAAAATCCGGCAAAGCCAACAAGTAATTCCCCCTTAGAATAAGGGGGACATAGGGGGATTTTTAAATGAAGCTCTCTGATCAAGAAAAACAGGATATACTTGCCGAAGCAACCGACCTTAAACGCAGGGCAGACTTTGAGCGCGCCAAGGAGTTTAAACGCCCGCTCTCTCCGGACGACTATTTATGCTGGCTCACTCAACTGCAAGAAGCCATCCCTATTCCTGTAATCCCTAAACAATTTGTAACATATAAGAACGTCCTCATCTAAAACAACAAAGGAGACACACCCATGAACAAGAAACTCTATGCTATCCTCATCCTGCTCACTCTCGCCGCGCACAGCGCATTCGCCGCAGTCCCGTCCGCGGATGCAAAAAGAGAAAAAGCCATGGATCCTAAAATGGCCATGATGATGGAAAAGTGCATGGCCTACGCGACTGCAAATGAAAACCATAAAGTTCTAAATGTTTTCGTCGGTCAGTGGGAACACACGGCAAAAATGTGGATGGACCCCGCCCAACCGCCCATGGAATCTAACGGTACCAACACCAACGAATGGCTCTACAACGGCAAATTCTTAAAGCAAACCGCCAAAGGTCAAGTCATGGGAATGCCTTTTGAAGGCATGGGCATTACGGGTTATGACAACATACTAAAAAAATATGTCTCTTTCTGGTTGGACACCATGGGCACAGGTTTCATGATGGCTTCCGGTACCTATGACGCAACTACTAAAACAATTAAGGAAACTGGCGCCATGCCTAACGCCATGACCGGCGAAACCGCCCAAAGTTTCCGCGCCGAATGGAAAATCATCGACAACGACCACTACACCTACGACGTTTTCATAAAGTCCGCAGATGGCAAAGAATCGCCCATGCTCTCTCTTAGCTACAAAAGAGTAAAGTAACTAAAATAAACTGTCCGATTCCCATTCCTTAGCAATAAGGGGGTAGTGGGGGCATTGACATTTTAAAATAACCATGGTATTATGACTATGGTTATAAATGGAGGCGCTATGTTAATTCCTGCCGGTGTATTTAAAGCTAAATGCTTGAAATTGATGGATGAAGTTCACAATACGCATGAAGAGATTATAGTGACAAAGTTTGGAAAACCAATTGCAAAGCTGGTCCCCATAGAAGAAGCAGACCCGTCTGATTTTTTTGGTTATTTGAAGGGGTCTGTATTAGTTAAAAGCGATATCGTTGCTCCGATAGGAGAGAAGTGGAACGCTGATGCATAAGTTAGAGGAACTGTTTTTATTAGATACTCATGTCTGGGTATGGCTTGCAAACGGTGATATGAAGATAAGCTCTCCTAAATTTTTGAACTTAATTCAACAAAAAGCGGAGGATTCTTGTCTTCGTATTTCTATAATTTCGATATGGGAAATTGGCATGCTGGAAGCCAAGGGGAGAATAGTTTTTCCTTATAGTTGTTTAGAGTGGACGCAGAGGGCTCTCCGAGCGCCA
>JAHFBY010000338.1 GCA_023249835.1 Elusimicrobiota bacterium
CGAAGGGTACGGCTACCGAATTTGGACTCGGGCCACTGACGCCGCTTATGACACTCTGGACGTTCAAACCGGCAACGTGTACACGCAGTCGGAACCTTCTAACTTTATTACCTACGACGTGCAAAACCCGACCGCGACGCTCACTTCGGTAACTCATATTTCCACGCGTTCGGTGGTAACCGTGGCGTCGGGCACTTTGGCCGACGTTCAAAACGCAGCGCGCGTGGACACGGCCCAAGGTTTGGGACAAATCAGTTCTGTGCGCATCGCGATCAAAGCTAACGACGAGTTTGATCCGCCCCGCTATTGGAACGGTAACTCTTTCCCAATAGGCGGTTTCAGCGAAGATTGGCGGCAAGCAACAGTGTGGGTAGACTCTTTCACCTACCCTTCTACGGGCGAATCTATTCCCGCTTGGTCAGATGGTCGCCAATACACTATTTACGTGCAAGCGCAAGACAACGCCGGCAACCGTTATTCGGCCAATCAGGTGGGAGTAGCTTCGGTCACTTTTACGGCGGACCTCTCAGGCCCGGCTGCGGGCGTAAGCGATCCAGTGAACAACTCTAAGATATCTTCATTAATAAATATTACTGGCACAGCGATCGATCCGGTTCCCTACAGTGGAGTTCCGGTTGCGGGAATAATGCAAACCAGCATATCGATCACCTATTTGCAGGGCGTTACCTCTTATTACTTTAATGGCGCAGGCTGGGACATGGTGTCGGCAGATTCTGCCACTTGGCAGAACGCGCCTTGGAGCCAAGTTTTTACCACAAGCGTTACCTGGACTTACGGGCCGGTGAACTGGTTGTCGGACAAAACCTATCTCATTCGTGTCCGGGCGAAAGATAACGCCAACCCGTCCAGCAACATCGGTTCAGTGGCAATGAGCAATTTTGTTTATGACCTTTCAACTCCGACCGCCTATATCCAAACGCCCAACGTTTCTCCAATAAACAGTTTAACTCAAATTTTAGGCACAGCGAACGCCGATCAAGCGGGTCTACTGAACGTTGGTTTAACCATTTCTACGGGTAACAACTGGTATTGGACCGGTTCTTCTTGGACCGTAATCGGTACCACGATCCCTGCTTCCTTTAGCGGAACCTCAGGCGATGTTTCCTGGTCCACGAACTCATTGACCAGCGCAAACCTTGTGAGCGGGACAACCTACACCATTCGCGTTTATGCCACGGACTTGGTGACGCCCAACGCTAACAGTCAGTTACCTCCGGGACCGGCGAGTTACCGGAACACTCCTTCGAGTTACAGTTTCTTGTTTGACAACACTCCGCCCGCTATTGCTCTTTCTTCTCCGATCGGCGGCGTTTACTATGGTCCGGCAAACACTTTGACGCAAGTTAAAGGCACAGCCCAAGATCAAACTTTAGCCGTAACCAAAGTGGAGACCGAACTATTTAACAATACGACCAACAAATATTGGGACGGCCACGCATTTAATTTCAACAGTTCAAGTTTCGTGCATTTAACGGGCAGCCTTAGCGATTGGACAACCGGAGTGACCTGGGTGGCAAACAGCAGCTACACTGTGCGCGCCCGCGCTTTTGACGCCATTGGAAACTCATCGACCACGTTGATCGCCCAATTTGTTTATGATTCGACAATACCCGTAGTTGCCCATATATTGAACCCTTGGCCCACGACCAGCTATTATCGGGTGCAGACTCAACTGAACGTCCTTTCGGGAACAGCGCATGACGATACTGCAGGGTTGCCAAACGCTTCACTGCAAGATGTGCGCGTTGCCATCCAAGACACCAACGACGGCGACGGGTCAAGTTGGTGGAACGGGTCAGGCTTTGACTCAAATGCGCCTAATTATCGTCAAACCGCGAGCACCATTACTTTGGTTGGGAACGTTCCTTGGAGTTATCCGTACACCGGCGAAACTGTTCCCACTTGGACGCCGGGCAGAAAATATGAAATCCGCGTTCTTGCTTCCGACCGCAGCCAAAACCAAAGCGCAATTTTGGTTTCCACGTTTACTTTTGACACTTCATCGCCTACGGTTCGTATTTTAGATCCTAATTTAGGAACCGAATCTGCGTTGCCTACTATTTCCGGTACCGCTGAAGACAGTTCCGGCGGTTCTGAACCAGGATCGTTGAACCTTGTGCGGCTGCGCATTAAACGAAATTCCGGAACCTTGGCGTTCTGGAACAGCAACAACAGCGGTACCGGCAACCAAAGTTTTGACGCGTCCTTAGCTGAAACCAACGCCTGGTTTGACGCTAACACGACCAACGGTTTTGCCAACTGGAACACCACTCAAGCGGCGAACGCAAGCCAATTTTTAGATGGATTTTCCTATTCAGTACACGCGATCGCTTATGACCGCAGCTTGAGTTCTTCGGTTGTGCGTTACGATACTTTTACGTTTGATTCCGGTCAGCCGTTATCGGTTACCACTGCTCCGGCCGTGGACAGTTTCGTTCGCAGCTTAAACGGCGGTATTTTTGGCACTGCTTCCGACCCTTCCAACATCTCGGCTATTTCGCAAGTGAACATTGCCATCCTTCGGTTAGGCGGGCTGTCTGACGGCAAAGGCAGCGCTATGAAATATTGGGAAGGCGGAACATTGTTCTTTACGGGATCAACGCAAGCTGTGACTTACCATTACTTTAATCCGGTAGACGCGCTTTCTGGCGGCCCGATTTACAATTTTGAGTACCTCCAACTCACCGACAACAAGCTCACCAGCGGAGTTTCCTATTTCATTACCTCGCAAGCTTCCGATGCTTCAGGTTTAACGGAATCAGATTATTTGTCGGGCTCTACCACGTTCACTTTTGATAATTCTTCGCCCTTTTCCGGCATTACGCGTCCAGCGGAACTTAACCCGGGCTATATGATCGCTGTTAGCACGCCGTACTATTCGAGTTTGTCGGTAGTTTCCGGCACGGCGGACGACTTTACTTTCTTGCCCGCGGACCGGCGCTTAAACGCCGGGATTGCCGCTACGGGGGTCAAGATATCCATTCGCGATTTAACGCGCGGCAACACTTGGTGGAACGAAGGTTCGCCGGGCGATTTTACCGGCCAAAGCCAGGCTTGGTATAACGCGAGTTTCGTTGGCAACTCTTCGGGGTCTTGGACGTACACGCCCTCGGGCCTAAACGGAT
>JAHFBY010000339.1 GCA_023249835.1 Elusimicrobiota bacterium
GATGACGATTTGATCGCATTAGTGTCAGAGGGTAAAAATAATACATTAGAGCCATATATTTTGGAGTATTTAAACGTTTCTTCCGGCACCGGCACTATTCCCACGGCTACGATTCGGATCAATAATAAAGGGCGTATTTTACAGGAAGCAGCTTGCGGCGACGGCCCGGTAGACGCCGCTTACAAAGCTATTGATAAAATTACCAAGACTAAAAATATTCTGGAAGATTACTCTTTGCGATCAATTACTCGGGGCATGGATGCTTTAGGAGAGGTTACCGTTCGATTAAGTTATAATAATAATAAAGTCATTGGACGGGGAACTTCCACTGATATTTTGGAAGCCAGCGCTAAAGCTTATTTGTCCGCGATTAACCGAATCGTAACATCTTTCGTTAAGGGAGAAAATAAAAAAGTTCAAGAAAAATTATAAATGAATGCTAACTTTTCCTTCCCATCTTTAAGCAAAGTTTTTTTAAGTTTTTCCTTAGCAGTTTTTTTTAATTCTGGTATATTAGCGTATTCCCAAATCAAAGTGACCAATGTTTTTAATGCGCGGATATTGGGAGGGCAATATTTTTTTGAAAACCAAGAGTCTAATCTATCAGGCAATGTAGGTTTTACTGCGGCTCCGGCAGTGACATTTAACAAGCAGTGGTCGATTGTTCCCCGGCTTTCGGCTTCTTGGCGGGGAACAAAGTCAGTTAGAGACTTGGTTGGCGGTGGAACGCTCTTTCAGCAAACTCAAGATCATGCCGTAGGACTAAAAGGCGTCTATACATTAAATAATGTATGGCAGTTTAAAGCTGGTAGCGGATATCAGTTGCAGTTATTGAAAGAAACCAACGATGAGTCGTGGGGTAAAGGACTTTATGATTATCAGAAACCCAATGTTAATGTGGAATGTGAAAGAACGCTTTATAAGGACAGTTCCTTGCGGTTTGGCTATGACTTTTATTGGATCGATTTTCGTAACTTTTCTACTTTGGAATCTGAGCAAAGAGATTTGGGCAGAGAAAACGCTTCTGCGAAAACCCTGAACACTTCAAACCATGCTCCGTATGTCACAATAAGCCTCCCCTTTCCCTTTATAAAAAATCTTAAAGCGCAATTTAACGCCAGTTATTATCCGACAATGCGCCGGTTTTCTGAGCAAAAAATTGTTCTCCTTACCGGGGATCTTTCTACTGATTTGAGGAACGATGTCAATCACATTGTGAGCGCAGACGCAACGTTGCCCTATGAAATTAATGGAAATTTAAAATTATTGACAGAACTATCCGGCGGCATTAATATGTTGAAGTCGGCGCAAAATAACTATGACGCTAGACTAACTAGGTTTAACCCTAATTATTACTCTTATACGGATTATAATGCTGGAGCTAAGTTTAATTTTATTATCGGCAAAGGGCCCCTCATCGTGTCCCCTGGATTTAATTATTCGCGAAGAAACTATTCTGAACGTCCCATGCAAAATACTATAGGTTCATATGAGTCAGAAAGAATACAGGTTAACGAGTACTACGCTGGCTTGGCTTTGACTTATCCGCTTCAAAAGAACTTTAAAATTCAATTTTTAGGTAATTTGGGCTGGTCAAGATCCAATATGAAATATGAAAAAACTTATCGGTATAACTATACCACATCTGCTTACCTTTTAGGCGTTGTATTTGACTATTAAAAATCGTTAAGCAGGTAATATGAAAATTCAAGATATTGAACTTTTGTTGCATGCCAATAGAGTTTTAGCCTCAACTTTAGATATCGATTTACTTTTAAAAATGGTCCTGCAATTAGCTGCTCAGGTGGTTGGTGCAGAAACAGGGTCCCTGCTTTTGTTGGATGAGAAAACAAATGAACTGGTTTTTGACGTGGCCTTGGGCGAGGCAGGAAAAGAACTTAAAACCATTCGGTTAAAAGTTGGAGAGGGGATCGCCGGTTGGGTGGCTCAAGAAAACAAGCCTCTCATTGTGAACGATCCAACGAATGATCCAAGGTGGGCCAAAAAAGCGGATCAAAAGACCAAGTTTGTAACGCGTTCTATTTTGTGCGTGCCCATGGTCTATCAGGACAAACTTTTGGGCGTGGTTCAGGCGATTAACCGTAAAGACTCCCAAGGGTTTTCGGAAGAAGATCAGTTGGTGCTGGAAGCTTTCTCCTCTCAAACCGCTGTTGCCATTCAAAACGCACGTTTGTTTTCATCTTTGCGGCAAGAAAATGAAAAAGTCGAGATGATCTTTTCCCAGATGACCGAGGGCGCCATATTTTGTTCTGAGGATGGGGGAGTGCTCCTTTCCAATCCCATTGCGGACAGACTTTTAGGTTTAGCGGAAGGCGCTAAAAGCAATTTGTGGAACACTTTGCAGTTGTTTGAAGTTAACCCGGGGATGGATATCTTGCGATGCAGTAAAGAAGATGTTCTAACATTTGAAGCTAAGCGTAGTGAAGGTAAAACACTAATTTTGTCGGGAGTGCGCAAAAGAATTTTATCGGACCGCAACGATATTGTTGGTCACTTGACCATTTTTCGAGATGTGACGGCGGAGAAAAAAGAGGAGCGGATGAAACGTGATTTTTTATCGTTGATGTCGCACAAGTTAAAAACCCCGTTGGTCGCCATTACCGGATATACTCCCATGTTGCTTGAAGATGAGGACTTAGATAAAATTAATCCGTTTTTTAAAAAAGCAATAAAATCGATTCATACGCAGGGCATTCATTTAAAACAACTTGTTGAAAAGCTGATTTCTTTCTCACTTATTGAAGCTGAGGAGATGAAGTTAGAAAAAAAGCTGCACAGCGCAAAAAAGATTATCGAAGAAGTTGTGTCGGGCATGAAAACAGTTCTAGAGGATAAAAAAGTCGCAGTGGTCTTGGACCCATCGCTTGATTCTTTGCCTCAGCTAATGGTGGATTATGATAAGTTCCGCGAGATATTAAAGGGTTTAATTGAAAACGCTGCAAAATTTAATTCCAAAGAAGATAAAAAAGTTATTGTAGATAGTGTTTGGGAAAGCGGATGCGCGGTTATATCTGTTCGGGATAACGGCAGGGGAATTCCTCCGGAAGAATTTGATAAAATTTTTCAAAAATTCTATCAAATTGAAGAATCGTTTACCGGTCAAGTTGAAGGGGCGGGTTT
>JAHFBY010000024.1 GCA_023249835.1 Elusimicrobiota bacterium
TAAACGTGCAGTCTATTGTTGAGGAAGAGGCAAGGGATCAGGAGCAGGTTGATCAACAGAACGTTTTGACAACTACGCTGG
The DNA here is from genome assembly GCA_023249835.1 of Elusimicrobiota bacterium. Taxonomy (GTDB): domain Bacteria; phylum Elusimicrobiota; class Elusimicrobia; order 2-02-FULL-39-32; family 2-02-FULL-39-32; genus JAHFBY01. Next base: position 82 of record JAHFBY010000024.1, read on the forward strand.
GCCGTCAGGAAAAAGAAGGTCAGTTTGGTAACGCGTTGGCCGTTGGCTTGCGGATCATGGGCGCGGCCATGCCGCGCTGGGTGGCGCCGGTCCCCATACTAGAGTTTTTTGCCAATATGGAACCTGGAGAATGGCTTACAATGACTCGGGCTATGCAGCAAAGTTTCGAAAAAGCTTTGAGCCAGCAAACTTCCAATAGGGCTATTGAAGTGGACCCACCTGTGGAGGTTCGCATGTGGTTGCCTCAAGTGTTAATGGGAGTGCACAGCGGCGTTCGTATAGGGTTATCTTCTAAAAATGAATTTGTGGCGAAGGTGCGGGGCAATAAAATCATTAGGTTGGCAATGAAGTTTGAGGATTTTCCGGGATTCGCCACGCAGCAGGAACTGCGGGGCCGATTGGCGTTTGTTCTGTCATTTGCTGAGTTGCTGCAACATAAAAAATATGAAAACCTCTTGGAACTTTTGTTTAATCCCAACTTGACCATTCAACAAAGTCGTGAATCGCTGTACAGCGTGGCGGAAAAATTATTTACGGATAAAAGTGAAAAGCGTAAATTTCACAGTGAATTAGCCCAACGTTTTTCAGAAGTAGCAAGGGCGTTAGGCGAAGCCGCGCCCGGAGAAATCGTGGATGAAGGACGGGTGGCGATCATTAGTTTAGGCAGTCAGGCCGACGTTCCGGTCAATGTGGCCTCATTTCTGCAAACCATGTCCACCAAGCGGCTCCGCATCGTGGCCGCGGACGCTAGGAGCCAACAGCTTTTGAAAGCCATGAACATACAGGCGGAATTTATAGCGAAATCCCCGCAAGACGCAATAGCGTTGGTCCAACAAAAATTCCCGCAGCGCATTGCCACTACGATTTACTCTTTTAAAGAATATAATGCCGATCAAAAAGAATGGGGATCGGGAGTCAATAGTTTCTACGTCAATTTACAAAAATTGTCGCAAGGAGTTTTGTCGATCTGCTACATTAACGAAACAGGCGAAGTGACGTCCTTTATAGATCAACCGCTAAAAATCAGCACCACCGCAGACGTGCAAAACGCCATCAACGCCATCCGCCTAATCGATTCCCAAGCTTAACAGTGATCAGTAGTTCAAACTTTTAGAGTTTATGTAAACTTCCGACCCTGTTCGGAAATAGTCTTGACTATTTCCGAGTCTGCTTGTAAAATAGTCTTATGTTGAAAAGGCCTTGTTATCAATATTTGTGGGAGACCCTTTCTAAAGACCGGAAGATCATTCTGATATCCGGGCCCAGGCAGTCGGGCAAGACGACTTTTTCCCAATCTTTGGGCGAGCGGTTTCCCAATAATATTTATTTCAATTGGGACGCCCCTTCCTCTAAGAAGATGTTCCTTCGAGACCCGGCCTTTTTCGAAAAAATGGATCGGAAAGATGACTCCGCTCCCTTGGTGATCCTAGATGAAATCCATAAATATAAGCGCTGGAAAAATTATCTCAAGGGAATCTACGATGAGTTTAAAGGCCGCTATCATTTCTTGGTCACTGGAAGCGGTCGCTTAGACCTTTGGGAGAAGGGGGGGGAGGCTCTTACCGGACGGTACATGCCGATGAACTTGTTCCCATTAACCCTTTCGGAACTCTCCAAAAATAAAAGGAACTTGGCGGACTTCAAAAAAAATCCCCTCCGCGATTTTGACGGGAACCCTGTTTCCCAAACCAAAGATATTTGGAATCAACTCCTAAAGTTTGGTGGATTCCCGGAGCCATTCGTCAAATCTAAAGAAGATTTCCTGACGCGTTGGTCAGAAAGTTATGCCCGACAGATTATTCGGGACGATATCCGCTCGGTCTTTGACCTGAAAGACATTGCGAACATGGAACTCCTTTACGCTTTGCTCCCTTCAAAATCAGGGAGCCCCATTTCATTAAACAACATAGCCCAAGATTTGGGGGTGGCGTTCGATACCGTAAAAAATTGGTTGAGAATTTTTGATCTCTTTTATTTGGTTTTTAGCGTGAGCACCTGGACCCCAAAAATTTCAAGAAGCATTTTAAAAGAAAAGAAACTCTACTTCTTTAATGTTCCCGAAGTGGAGGAAGAAGGCCCGAGGTTCGAAAACCTTATCGCGTTGGAACTTCATAAGTCAATTGCTCTTTGGAACCAGGCCGGACTAGGGCAGTTCAAGCTGCATTATCTCCGGAATAAAGACGGGGAAGAGGCGGATTTTCTGATTGCCAACAAAAATGTGCCGATCCTGCTGGTCGAAACCAAATGGAACGATGAGAACGTCTCTAAATCCCTCATCCGATTCCAAAACCAGTTGCAAGTGCCCGCAGCGCAACTCGTTAAAAAGGAAGGCATTTTCCGACGCATCAAAAACGGAGATCTGGAAATCTTAGTGGTGACCGCCCATCGCTGGCTCTCTTCTCTTCCCGACCTCTCCTCATAAACTGATATTTAGCTCTTTACAAAAATACACGTATCAGTTATATAGAAAGTGGCGTAGCAGATGTTCTGACCGTTTATAAATAAGGCATTTATGGGACATAAGCGTATTCTGGTGGTGGACGACTCTGAGTTGATCGCGGATATGTTGGCAGCGCATTTGGAAAAAGCTGGATATAACGTGGTCAAGGCCGGCGATGGCGATACGGCTATGCAATGCATAAAAGCCGAGCGGCCGGACCTGATTATCTTAGACCACCACCTGCCCGACATTCTAGGCGTGGACCTCTGTAAGCTTATTAAAGAGCGGCATGAAACCAAGTTAACTCCAATTATCATTTGTACCGCAGAAGCTAAATCCACTATGGAAAAAGTGAACGGGCTAGATGCTGGGGCGGACGATTATGTGCTTAAACCGTTTGAACCCTTGGAGTTGATGAGCCGGGTCCATGCTCTGCTTCGACGGTGCGAGGAGTTTGAACAAAATACCAAAGAATTATTGCAAGCAGAAAAAATTGCGGGAACAAACGGCGATTCTAAGCCGGCAATATCTCAAAACCTCCCTATTCCAGATAAAACCGAAGAAATCCCTAGAGTGCCGGCGCTTTTTTATCAGCTCTTATTTACACCTATTCAAACGTTCAACTTAAATCTTGCAATTTCGCAAATCTCATCTTTTAAGTTGGTGATATTTGTTTGGAGTGGATATGGATTTTTTTATGCGCTTTCTGGTTGGCAGCGCGGCGGTTTTAAGCTCTTTATGTCGCAATACCTTTCTGCTTCTCACTTTTTGTTGCCCATAGTCATATTAGTTTCAGCGCTTTTATGGGTGTTGTTGAAATTGTTAAAACAGGAAAAAGTCTCCTACGCCCATGCTTTAAATTTAAGCGCTTTAGCGTTATTCCCATTTATTATTAAAGGTCTGCTCGTTGCAATTTATGTTTATTGCGCGGGCTATCCTGCCGAACCCTTTCAGTTCTCCGCTGGTTTGGAACTTTTTTTAACCGGAGACAGTTCCAAAATGATGCGCGCGCTGGCGCGCGGAGTAGATCTTTTTCCAGTATGGTCCGCACTGCTCTTAACTTTTGGTTTGCGCAGCGGATTTAAATTTTCCATGAAAAAATCCTTAATCATAGCGCATCTATCTATTATATTAGTCATGTTAGCATCAATTTGGTTGCCATAATTGTCATGCGCCGTAATTATTTAAGTGGCCTGCATAAAATATTTTGCGTTGCGCTGATATTGGAGATAGGTTATTGCAAAGCTGATGAAATTAAAGAAAATGCGCAAAAAATTAGCATTGAAGGTTACATTGAAATGGTGAAAACTAAAAGTTTGCCGGCGGTTACAGCGGGGAGTAACTTTTCATCAGCAAAAAATAGTTATTATCAGTCACGTTTGCAGATGACCGCGCCTAATTTGAGCTTTAATTCGGCCGTCACGCAATCGAATTCGTTTGAACGGACCAGTGAAGGCATTTCCAAGTCGTTGACCTCCGCGGTAAGCATGAGTCAGCCTTTCCTTTGGGGCGGGAATTTAAGCCTTTCGGGATCGCGGGACGTTTCCGATTCAGTGACGGATAGTTATACTGGAACCAGCAGCGGGGAAAGAGTTGTGAGCACCAGCAGGAGTTATAGCCGCACCTTTCCAACGCTAACCGCATCCTACCAACAGCCGCTGTATATTTTTATCCGTAACGAAAAACTCCGCAATTGGCGGGTCAATCGATTAAATTTTCAAAATTCAAAGAACGACTATGATAGACAAATTCAAGAATTAGAATTTAAAGCCAAGACGCAATATATTCAAACTATGGTCGCGCAAAAGCGTTTAGAGGTAGAAATGCAAAAAGTAAAATCCGCGGAAACGTTATATACCATTACCGAAACCATGGTTGAAGCCGGCCAATCCGCTCCGGTAGAGCTGCTGCGCGCTAAAATTAGCCGTAAATTGGATGAACGGCGCGTCCGCAACGCCCAAGTGGAAGTGCAGCAAGTTATAAATTCTTTTAAACAGCTTGGGTTTATAGAAGTAGACAAAAAAGTTGAATTGGTTAGTCAACTTAAATATATGCCGATTGGCATATCGCTGGACAAACTTGTGATGACAGCGTTAAATTTTAACCCTCAGTTGCAACGGGCCAAACAAAGCGTTCAGCTTTCCGAATTTCAAATTCAATCGACTAAAGAGGGGATTTTACCGAAATTTAATTTTAGCGCGCAGTATTCCTATCGAGATCCGGAATCGAGCTCGCTTTCTCGGTCCTGGAGCATGGGCACAAATATGGAATGGTCCTTTTTTGACTCTTGGGTAACGGTTTTGTCCATTAAAAATCAAAGGCTCGCCTATGAAAATGCGAACAGAGATTTAGGACAATTGATCAGGCAAACGAAGCTGGACGTGGAAAACGCTTATTTAGAGCTATTGCGCGCGCAAGAACAAATTGAAGACTTTGCGCAAACGCGTAAAGATGCGGAAGAAAATGTGAGCATAGTCCGGTTTCGGTTTGAAAAAGGGCTGGACCGGCTGCTCGATGTTTTTGACGCGGAGAATAAAATGCGGGAACTCGAACTGGAATATCTAACCTTATTGAACAGTTACATCCAGTCTGTGGATCGTTTAACGTTATTAGTCGGTAAAGACGTTTATGTGTTAGCCGCTAACCTTGAGGAAAATGCGCGATGAACGTTAAGTCATTTCCAACTTTGCTTGTAAAAAGCGGTTTGTTCTTAGTTGGCGGCAGCGCGTTAATTTATGCCAACATCCATTTCACGCTTCCGCGTTACACGAAAGCGCCGGTCGTTTGTCCAGCGGTGGTTAACACCATGCATTCCAAGGTTCTTTGTTCCGGCAAGATCGCCTATAAAAACGCTTCCGAAATTAAATCGGAAATTTATTCAACGGTGCTGCGCAAAGAAGTAAAAGAAGCTCAGCGCGTGAAAAAGGGAGATCTCTTAGTCGCTTTGGACGCTTCTGCGCAGCGCATTGGGTTTGAAAATACAAAGCGGAGGGGCGAGGACCTTGCCAAGTCCGTTAAAAACGCAAAAAGCGATTATGAATTGCAACAGAGCCTGTTTGATAAAAAAGCGATTCCGCGCATGAACGTGGAAAAAGCCAAAGAACAATGGGACAAAGCCTTGGTTGACCAGAATTTATTTAAGGAAGAGTTTGCGCAGGAAAAGAAGCGGTTTGAAAAAGTAAACGTCCGCGCGGATCGAGACGGGGTTGTTTTGGTGGATTATTTGCAAGCGAACGCTAAAGTTAAAGACAACGACGTCCTTTTCTTGATCGGCACGCCGGGCCAATACCAATTAAACGGAGAGGTCGATGAGTTAAACATCGGTAACCTTGCCGTGGGAGCCCAAGCCGACGTGTTCGTGGACGCATATAAAGATATTTCCATGTCCGGGATTGTCACGCAAATTAAACCCGTGTCGCGAACGGGTTCCTTTTCCATGGTAGGCGTAGAGGTGGAGATAACCGATAACAAAAACTTATCATTAGCGACTAACTTAAGCGCCCGCGCCCTGATTTTAGGAAACATGCAGAAGCAAGCGATTTGGATCCCGATCGAAGCGATCCTTGCGGACGGCAACGACCGTTTCGCCTTTGTGGTAGACGCCAAAAACCGCGCGCGCAAGCGCAGCGTGCAAACGGGCTTAATTACCCAAACTCATGTGGAAATTGCCTCTGGACTCAAAGAGGGCGAAAATATAGTAGTTTCCGACTGTAAGTTTTTAAGGGACGGGGAACGCATAGGAGTTGTAAAAAAGCCTTAGTTAAAACGTACATAACGACTTAAATGCAATAAATATGGAAACTTTCCATAGTATAGACAACAGACAAATTTAAACCTATATTTAATTTAAGTTTAAACGCGGCACAATTGTTGCATGAATAGTAATAAGACTCAATAAACAAAAATAAAAGGAGACACTAAAAAGGAGACACTAAATGAAACTAGCGCAATTCAGTAAAATAGTATTAGGTTCCTTGAGTATGTTAGGGGCGAGCAACTATGCGCTATATGCAAAAACTATAACTGCATATGCACCAAATGAATATCCGATAAATACTGTATGGACTGTCTCTGCTGGAGCGCCGGTTGGCACTATAAACACCTCTTCAGGTGGTTGTACTGGAATCACATTAACTTCTTTACCAGCTACATATGGGAGTCAAAACAATGCCGCCACTTTATATTTTAATGATGCCTCACTATACTCGAGTGGTTTTACTGGAACCGAAACGGCATTTACTTATGATGTCCCTAGTAATCTGTGCCATGTATTCCGGGCACTGACGATTGAAGTTCCAGATGTAGTTCCTGTTCCAGTCCCCACGCTGACCGACTCCTCAAAGCAGACTGTTTATCTGGATAACAATATGGGAGACACAACCGTTTCTATTGCAGCAGACGCCGCTATAACCAACTCCTATCGATGTAACGACGCTTCTACAAGTTACGTAAATACTAAAATGGTCACGACTGAGTCTGGAATGGCGATCAAGAAAAATGGATTACCAACTAATTTCACATTAACGTACAGCGATGGATCGCAAGCCAGCGTTTCTGTTCCCGGCACCGCGGTAGACTTATCTTTGACCTTTTTCCCAGGCGCGATCCGCACGTGCACCGACAGTTCAGGACAATCCCATATTACTTACAGTTATGGAGCTAAAGTTATAAAGGTGAATCAGTGATCTGTTTAAACGCGGCACAAAGAGGGCGCTAAAATTTAGGCCCTCTTTGTGCTCTTTTTAAATGGTGCATTTTCAGTTCGAGTCTACCCGCAGGTATATGTCTTCAAGCGTGTGGTTTCGAATTGTGGAGTCCATCTTCAGCTTCAAGGCGGCTTTGGTAAAAAGGCGCCCAAATAGAGTGGCTTTTGATAGATTGGGGTAATTCTTTATTTTAGATTCTAGTTCAGCGCGGGCTTGGCTTAAGGAGGGTGTTTTTCCCCATTTGCATTCTCCGATATCAATGACCTTGTCTTTTCGTAGGCCGATAACATCAATCTGGCAATGTTTATTCCAGTATTCTCCAACCGCATATTCGGATAAAACCTTTTCTTTTTGGTAAAGGTTGGGCAGGGCTTCGCGGCAGAGCGTTTCAAAACAATGTCCAAAATAATTCTCCAACGATGGTTGAACCTTATGTTTAAAAGCTTCTTCCGCGCCTGCGCGCAGGATGTAGCTTTGCGAAGGGTAAACAAAATAAAACCAAAAACGGAGCATGGGATCGATAATTTCAAAACGCACTTCATGTTTTTGGGGAGAGCGGGAAACTAACGGGTATTTTCTGCCGACGTAGTTTAACTCTACCAAGCTTTGCAGATAGTAGTAGGCCCTGCGCTCATCTAAACCCGCATATTGCGTTATAGCGGACATGGATTTTAATCCTTGGGCAATGGCCATAAGGATAGTGTAGTACCGTTCCACGTCTCGCAACTCTTCGCGCAAGAGAAAGTCCGGTTCTCTGAATAAGGGTGCAAATTCATTTAAAAAATTGTTGGCGATGTTGGAAGCAATGGAAACGTTTTGGTCAAACATATTTAAGTATGCCGGAATACCTCCGCAAATAAAGTATGCGGCGGCCTGATCATTAAGCGCATATTGGGGATGAAACAGAGCTGCTTCCAGATATCCCAGCGGCTTTAAAAGGATCTGGGCTGTCCGGCGTCCAAATAGAGGGCTCTTTTGGCCCAGGATTTCTTTTTCCATAAACCCGATGTAGGATCCGCAGAGGATTAGGAAGAGGTTATTTTGTTTTTTCCAGGTTGTGTCCCAAAGTTCTTGCAAGACGGACGGCAGCTCAGGACTGGATTCTACGGTCCATTGAAACTCATCAAAGGCGAGGATCAGCGGTTTATCTCTGGACGCTTTCAGAGCGACGGCGGTAAGAATTTCTTTCCAGGAACTTTGTTGCAAATGAGCCCAGAGCGGCTCTTGCAATGCGACTGCGGCTTCGCCAACGAATTCCTTTTTTTGCAGTTCTGCGGACGCTTTTTTACCAACATAATAAATTGAGGTTTTGTTCTTGATGAACTGAAGCACTAATTCGCTTTTGCCTGTCCTGCGGCGGCCATAGATGGGAATGAACTGCGCTTTTCCCGATACAAAAGAGTTTTGTAGAAGTTCCAACTCTTGGAAACGGCCCACGAAGTTTTGTGCGCGACGATGTAATCCCATAGGCCTATTATAAGCGACAAGTCATAACTTGTCAAGTCATAACTTGTTAAGTTGTTGCTTGTCCCATTATTCATTTATGAGCTCTTTACAAAAGCGTTGTTTTCAGTTATATAGAGAGAAGTATTCCCTTTTGGTTAGCTATGAGCGCACAGAATAAGAAAAATTGCGGCGCTAGATCATCTTTCTGAAGTTAAATCAATTCAAAGTATCTTGCCAGAGCCATGCACCGCCCCTTGAATAAGTATACACTTTAATGTATACTTATATTTAGCCTATTAAACTTGGGCAAGGAGGCATAAAAATGATTCAAACAATTTCGCTTAAAAAATTGCGGCCCCAATTGCCAGGGTTAATCAACGCTGTTTCTCAAAGGTGGGACCGTTTCATCCTTACTAAACGCGGAGAACCTAAAGCCATCCTTCTGAGCACAGAGGATTATGAAGGGTTGCTGGAAACTTTGGATATTCTGGAAGACAAAGCCGGAATGAAGCGTTTGAAGAGGGCGAAGTCTCAACTGGCCAAGGGCCAAACGCGCTCTTTGGAAGATATACGCAATTCTTTGAAACGTGGCTTATAAGGTTCTGCTGTCAAGGGAAGCGGAATCCGTTTACCGCTGGCTTTCTAAGCGGGACCCGGTCTTGTTCAAAAGAATCGATGCATGTTTAGATGAACTAAAAAAGAATCCAACCATTGGAAAACCTTTGCAAGGAGCCATGAAAGGAGATTTTTCTTGCCGGATCGGCTCCTATCGCATTATTTACACAATTCAACACCAACGACTCATCGTTTATATCCTAGACATAGGACACCGCAAGGAAATATATCGTTAAGCGCTTTCTGAAAAGCTGTTTAGTTTGCGGCAGCGGTGGATCCATATACATTACATCTTTTGTTTATAAACTTTGGATCAAGTGGGACAGGGGAGTAAACTGAACTTTCAAATCGCCATAATTTTGTTGAAATTTCCGGTCGATATCTTGACTGACTACATAGTTTACGCCCTGAGGATATTGTTTACGAAAAACATGCAAGTTCGCAGGGTTAAATCCAGAAGCGGACCATTTGCATTCAATGGCAATCGGATCCTGTCCGCGCGGCGCCCAAATGAAATCAACCTCGTGCCCCCGCTTGTCGCGCCAATACTGGACCTTTCGGGATTGAAGAGAAGAGTGAATTTCGTTGAGGACATAATGCTCCCAGAGGGACCCCAAATCCTCATTCCTTAAGTCATGCCATCCCTTGTGGTAGCAAACGAACCCTGTATCAAAACCGTAGACTTTGGGAGCGGACACGATCTCTGTCGGACGATGGGTGCTGTATGGTCGGGTCACGTGGACCACGTATGTGGCTTCTAAAACGGTTAAGTAATTGACAATGGTTCCCCGGCTGACCTCGCAATTTATTGCGTACCTGGAAGCCTCAAATATTCCCCCGCTTGCGGCCAGCAAAAGCTCAAAAAACTTTTGGAAGGAGTGGCGGCGTTCCAG
>JAHFBY010000340.1 GCA_023249835.1 Elusimicrobiota bacterium
GTCCATTGGCTCCAACAACTTTCCAGGTTGGAAGCGCAAATGGCAAGCGCACAAAAGAAAAAATCTGAACTTAAAGCCGAACTGGACAACTCCGAAAAGGCCACGGTATTAACCCTGCGCCTCTACGCCGCTATTAAGGGGTTAGGACAAGCGCTCAGTTGGGAAGAGATGATCCCGCATATGGATTATGCCGTGCGCCAATATTTGGGGTTGCAGGACTACCACCTTTATTTGCTCGACGACGCCAACGCCTTTGAGCGGGTACTGTTTCGCGGCGCAAAACTAGTCCACTCTCCGGGCGCGGAACGCATGGGCCTGCCCGCCTTGGAAGTTCGCGACAACGAAACTTATTTGGAAGGGCCCATCTTTCATGGAGAAACTCAAATCGGCATCCTTTGGGCGCGCGCAAAAGCCAGCCTGTCTCTAACCGACCGTCAAAAACTTTTAACCGACGCGCAAAACCTGACCGCGGAATTGGGTATGGGGCTGCAAAAAGCGCGCTTATTCACCGCGCTTGAAAAACTCTCTAAAATCGACGGCTTGACCGGAGTCTATCGCCGAGCCGTGTTCAACGACCAAATCAAAGAGGAAATCCGCCGGGCCCGCAACTTTAAAACCGGATTTTCGATTATGATCGTAGACGCCGACCACTTTAAGCAAGTCAACGACACCCACGGGCACCAGGCTGGCGACGAAGTTTTAAAACGGATAGGAACCCTGCTCAAAGAAAATATCTATGAAACCGATTTCGCGGCCAGGTACGGCGGAGAAGAGTTTGTAATCTTATTGCCGCAAGCCGATCCCGTGGGCGTAAAACGTAAAGCTGAAAGCATTCGATTGCGCATGGCACAAGAGACCTTTGCCACGGGCTGGAACAAGCTTAAAATCACGATCAGCATTGGAATTTCGCATTTTCCCAAGGATGGACAAGACCCCGACGCCTTAATCAACGCGGCTGACCGCGCGCTCTATGCGGCCAAACATAACGGACGAAACCGCACCGTGGACACCTCCGAACTACTATAAAAACCTTAAGCTTCTTTTAATATATTTTCAGAATATGCACAAGGTCTTGGGTTGTATAAACTTGAACCGCATTCTTTACTTCCGGAATTTGGAAGTCCAGATCGTTGGTCCAGATCGTTGGTCCAGATGGGAAGGTGAAGCTTAAGCGTCAAAGCCAGCGGATAAATATCTTTCCTATCCCTATGGCCGATAATTCGGTCCGCATCCTCAAGTTGAACTGCATAGAACTCTTCCGGATAAATCTGAAGGCCCCAGCAAATCAACTCAAGTGCCTTTAACAATCTGTGCGGCTCAAGTCCTTTCTTTTTTGCTATCCTCAGAAAATGAAAACGTACCCGCTCCAAAACCTGCGCGCTGGTGATTAGGGGCACATTTCCCCTTTGGAGCTTTTCGTAAATTTTAAGAGCGCGCCCTTCCAGACAAATTGCGATCAGTGGATTTCCATCAAGAATAAGTCCGGAAATTTTTATTTTTCAGCCCTCTCAAATTCCTTGAGGATTTCCGAGGCGCTGACCCCTTGGAGTTTCATCTCTTTGCGTATTCCTTCGGTCAGTGCCCGAAGAGCCTCAAGCCGAACTTCCTTGGGCATACTTTTGGAGTTCATGGGATAGAAAACACCTACAGGAGTGCGACCCCTTCGAGTTACAACAATGGGTTCCTTGGAATTCATCATTTCAGTGACATGGTCATGAAACTCTGTCGCTGTTGCTGTTTTCATCAAAAATCCCCCCCTTCCAATTTACTTGCAATTATCTGCTCAACTAATTGTAACATGGATAATAAATGCTTTCAAGGGCACGCATATATTAGGCACCATCAAGAAAAATAGTCGCGGACGAAGCTGCGCCGTGGACACCTCCGAACTAATATAAAAAAATGAATTACTGTTTTATTTTTTGCTCTTTTTGACAGAGCTTTATGAAACTGCAGGTGGGCAAACAAACTTCTTTGAGTTCTTTTTTAATCCTTAATTCGCAGGCTCCGTAATCTTCCCCCATAATTAACAACTCGCTTTGCACCTCTTGGTTTAATTCTGTAAAGCCAATGCCGATGTCGTAGGTGTTGTCGTTTTTAGTTTGGTGCAGGGCTTTGCCTTTAGCGTGGATGGCCGATATTCCCGGCAAACTAAAATCAAGGCCGAACTCAAAATAAAGGGGCAGGATTTCCGGACTTAGTATTTTCATGCCTCCCGCGGAAAGGTCTAAAACGGTCACGCGGAAAGGATCTCTGAAAAAAGGTTTATACAGGGTCATGATTGCGCTCGGCAAAGAACCCATATTAATTGGAGTGCGGTGGTGCTTTCTTTTGTCTATGCTCATATTCTTTATATAGTTTACAAAATTAATTATAGGGGATACATTGTTTTTTTTCAAGTGCTGTGCTGTGTGTGTTGCATTTAGTGATTAAATATATAAAATGAAATCAATGGTGGGCAAAGAAAATTTTAGAACCTTTTGGCCGCTCCTTGGACTTATGTTCTGGACCGCCCTTATTTACCGGCCGGCATTAAATGGTCTGTTTGTGTTTGACGACCAACCCAACATCTTGCAGAACGCCGCGATTAAAAACGCTAACCGGCTGCCGGGACTGCTGGTTCACAGACAATCGCACGAAAAAGTAAAAATTTGCCCACCCGTCCGCTGTTCACGCTGTCTTTAGCGCTGAACTACTATTTCTCAGGGTTAAACCCCCGGGGATACCACCTCTTTAACTTGGCTCTGCACCTGGCCAACACGCTCTTGGTCTTTGGGTTCATCCGCCTGATTTTAAGCGCGCAATTTAATTCATTGGCCGCCAGCGCTGCGCTGCTAGCGGCTGCCTTCTTTGGGGTTCATCCCGCAATGTCAGAACCCGTCTGCTACGTGAGCGCGCGCGCTGACAGCATGGCCGCATTTTTTTATTTAAGCGCCGCTTGCTTATATTGCCGTGACAATTCAAACCTCCTTTCCCGAACCGTTTCCCTGCTCTTTTTCTTTCTTGGCTTATGCTGCAAAGAAATCGTCGTTACTTTACCGGCAATTTTAGTTTTATGGGAGTTCGGGTTTAACAAAAAATTAACGCGGAGCTTTCCCTATTGGTTGACGCTTTTATTCAT
>JAHFBY010000341.1 GCA_023249835.1 Elusimicrobiota bacterium
AATCGCTGCCAAAAAGTGGCAGCTTTGGATTAAACTGGTGGCAGGTTTGCTTTAAACTGGTGGCAACTTTGAATTAAACTAGTGGCAGGTTTGGATTAAATTACGCACAAAACTGTTACGCTCAAATCTTAAAAGGATTTTATCCAGACCCCGCAGTGCACGCTGTATCGCCAATGAATTTTTATAGCAGTTACCTCTCCACATATTTGGAACGAGACGTGCGCCAAATTCAATCGGTTCACGATTTAAACCTATTCCAAGCTTTCATGCAGCTCTTAGCGGCGCGCGCCGGCTCCTTGCTCAATTTAAATATGGTGGCAAAAGAAGCCGGGATAAGTTTCATGACCGCTAAAAGATGGCTCTCTCTTTTAGAGGCTACCCGGATCATTTACCTCCTTCAGCCTTATTTTCGCAAGATATCTAAACGCGTGGTGAAAAGCCCTAAACTATACTTTACAGATACAGGACTTCTATGTTACTTGCTCAAATATAAAGACGCCGACACATTAGGGTCGGGGCCAATGGCCGGCCCAATATTTGAGAACATGCTGATCATAGACCAATTAAAACGACAGTTTAACCATGGGGAAATAAACCAACTTTATTTTTTTAGAGATTCGAACGGTAACGAGGTTGACTTAATGCTGGACAAAGGACAAGAAGTTGAACTCATTGAAATTAAAAGCAGTAAAACAATACGGGCCGAATTTACTAAATCATTAATTCATGTCTCTAATAATTTCCCGAAATTTAAAGGGTATGTCCTCAGCATGTCCCCAACAGCATTATATCTAACAAAAGAAATACAAGCTCTTCCCTGGTGGCAGTACTGATACTTTATTTATATTGACAAAGGCAAAGGGTCATGTTATACTGATATTGAGATGCAGTATCAATATAAGATTGTTTCGTCCGACCCCAAACTAGTGTTCCTGCAGCTACTGGAAACCAAGGGGTTAAAAGCCACCAAACAGCGGCAGTTGGTGCTGGACTATCTTTTAAACTCCAAAAAGCACGCGAGCCCAGAAGACATCTACCGGGACCTGTGCAAAAAGGACCGGTCCATCGGGCGGGCCACGGTTTTTCGTACCCTGCACCTATTGGAAGAATCCGGGTTCGCCGAGAAGATTTCGTTCGGCGACGGCCGCCACGGGTATGAGTTTAAGTTTGGGCGACCTCACCACGACCACATGATCTGCGTGGAATGCAACACCGTGATCGAGTTTATTAACGACACTATTGAACGCATTCAGCATAAGCTGGCCCAAACGCATAAATTTTCTCCGTTGTGGCACAGGCACGAAATCTTTGGCCGCTGCCATGAATGTTCCTTAAAAAAAGACTTGGGCACTAAATCTTAATTGATACATAATCTCAATAAAAATAAATTGGACCCATCGTTGGTTCAAGAAAGAGGAAAAAAATGAACAATAAAATACGCACCGTTATAACCCTGGCATCAAGTTGCCTCTTAATAGGAAAGCTCCAAGCCGACCCTTCCCCCACCATCCACCCAACGGGTGAGAATCGCGGCACAATTGCGGGACCCGTTGGACAGGGCCTTTATTCTAAGCCTGTTTGGCGAAAAATGGGGCAAGGCACTTACGTTGGCGGATACGCGGACTTTAATTATCGCAGCCAACAAGGCGCAAAACAAAAATTTGAAGCGATCCGAATGGTCCCTTTCATTTATGGAGATATTGCCCCGGGACTACGTTACGCCACTGAAATTGAGTTTGAGCATGGCGGAGCTACCGACGAAAATACGGGAGACGCAAAACTTGAATTCGCATTTATGGACTACGATCTCCTGGGAGAAACCCTTGGAGCCCGCGGCGGTTTAATTTTAGTTCCGTTAGGTAAGTTTAACTCTATGCACGATTCCCCGCTGAACGATCTAAATGATCGGCCCATGATTAGCCAAACAATCCTGCCCTCTGCATTTTATGAACCCGGAGCCGGATTTTTTGGCGCAGCTTATCCAGTTGGACCGGTAAAACTCGATTACCAATTCTACCTCACGCAAGGTTTTAACGGCAGCGCGACCGGACTTAGCCGTATCACCAGCACAACCGGCCTCAAAAGCGCGCGCAGCAACGTAAACAGCAGCGGCGATAACAACGAAAATATCAGCTATACAGGTCGTTTGGGACTGTCTCCAATTTTAGGGACTGAGCTGGGAGCTTCCTTTCATACCGGGACTTGGGACAACGCGGGCCAAAACGCTTTATCCATATTAGCTTTGGATTGGGGGCTACAGTGGCGATGCTTGGAATTTTTAGGAGAATACGCTAACGCGCAAATCGACCGCAACGCCGCCACGGACAGCTCTGTGCCGGGCAGAATGGAAGGATACTACGGTCAATTAAACGTCCACTTCTTAGAAAACTGGGCGCGCCCTAATTCCGTATTTACCGGAGTGTTCCGCTTAGACCAACAGGATTTAGATCTCCTAAATCAAACGTCCAATCAAAGCGCGAACAATAAACAACGTTTAACCTTTGGCCTTAATTTCCGGCCTTTGGAACAAACCGTGTTTAAGCTCGACTATCAGCTAAATTATGAGAATTATTATCTGCCGGGCGAAAGCAACAATGCAATTGTGGCTGGGTTTGCGACCTATTTCTAAATTCCGGTTCGCCATCGCCGTTTGCGCATTTATGTCCGCGGCCTTACTCTATAGCGCCGCGGACATAGCGGAAGTCGAAGAGGTCTTTTTAACGCCGGAAGCGGCGCTGCGCCTGGTCTTTAATCAAAATGAAACTGTGCGCGCCGGAACAGTGACCTTAAACGCGGCGCAATCCGAGCGGGTAGAACAAAAATTAGGCTGGAAATTAACCGAAAAAAGCTGGATAATTTATCGCGGCGAACTGCAAGGAAAAATTCAAGGATATGCGCTCATCAGCGAAGAGGTGGGAAAGTTTAAGCCCATTACCTTCATCGTTAAAGTATCGGCCTCCGGCGCAGTAGAACGAGTGGAAGTGCTGGTCTACAGGGAATCGCGGGGAAACGAAGTTAGTCGCAGCCGATTCACTCGCCAATTTAAAGACAAGACGATCCATAGCCCCCTGCGCATTAACCGCGACATTATCAATATTACCGGAGCCACAATGTCC
>JAHFBY010000342.1 GCA_023249835.1 Elusimicrobiota bacterium
TACCTTACTTGGCGATGCGTTTAGCCCTGCTGGACCAACCGGTTTTTGTATTGACTACCGAAAGCCAGGCAGAAACTTATGCCGCGGACCTCTCCGCATTGGTCGCGCATTTTGCCAAGCCCCAGGATTGGTCCATTGGCGCTATCCTGGAAAAATCCGTAAAAGAAAGGTTAGCGTTGTTTGATAGCGCGCAAACCAGCCGCGGCATTTCATGGTTTGGATCCCCGGCAGCGTTGCTGGAAAACAACATTGCCAAAGAGATTTTTTTAAACGCCCGGTTATTCTGCAAAGTTGGGCGAACCTTGCAGCACTCAAACTTTATTGGCCACTTGTGTGAACACGGTTATCTGAGAGTGCCGAACGTAGAAGAAATTGGGGAATTTGCCAGCCGCGGCGAAGTGCTGGACTTTTGGTCGCCCAACCAAAAACGTCCAATTAGGCTAGTGCTTAATAACGATGTCATTGAGTCCATGCACACCTTTGATCCCACGACCCAACGCACCACAACTTTCATCGCAGAAACACATCTGGTGCCGCTGCTTAAACGAGAAAGCCGCCCGGCAAATACTCTGGACTACTTAAGCCCGCAAACACTTTTTATTATTGATGAACGATCCCTTTCCTCTTCCTCTGCTGACCCGGCTGGGGATAGAGCCATTGGCGACTTAACCACGCAAAGTCGCCTGCTTTGGAGAATTGGGGTGGATGGCATTGACCTGGAAATCAAACCACCCACAACTGTCTTACGCAACTGGGAACTCTTTAAAAAAGAGGTGGAATCCAACGCCCTTAAAAACACGCAAAACTGGATCTTCTGCCGCAACACCGGAGAGTTTGAACGGATGCAAGACATTTTAGACGAACTTCACCTGCGCAAACAAAATATTATCCGCGTTGACATTTGTGAGCTTGGTCAAGGGTTCCAAAGCCCTGCCTTAAACATTGCCGCATGGAGTTTCTCCGATTTAACCGGCAGCTACCGCACAGCGGTTCATTTGCCCAAGTTTCGCACCGGGCGAGCATTTGACTCCATGTCAGAAATTAAGCCCAGCGACTATGTTGTGCACGAAGCTTATGGTATTGGCAAATACCGGGGTTTGCGCAAACTGAAACTAAACAGCCGTACGCAAACGGGAACAGCCCTCCTTAAAGAGAATGAGACAGAGTTTTTGGATTTGGAATATTTAAACGGAGATCGTCTGTTCGTGCCAATTCAAGATTTTAAGTTGGTACAAAAATACGCCGGATCCGAAGGCCAAAGGCCCAAGCTCAATTCTTTGGACGGCGCAGGTTGGGAACGGATCAAGCAGCGCATCCGCCAAGAAGTGGCGCAAATCGCTGCGGAATTAATTCAGGTCGCTGCTCTCCGCGCAACCCAAGCCAGACCGCAAGAGCACGCTTTAACAGACATTGACTACAAAGATCATATGCTCAATGAGTTTATAGACTCCTTTCCTTATGAAGAAACGCCGGACCAAACCCAAGCCACAAACAGTATTTTGCAAGATATGCGTTCACCCAACCTCATGGACCGCCTGGTTTGCGGAGACGTTGGCTACGGTAAAACCGAAATCGCCATGCGCGCAGCGTTTAAGTCTATTTGCGACGGCAAACAAGTGGCGGTGCTCGTGCCTACAACTATTCTAGCCGAACAACACTACAAAACTTTTCAAGAACGGTTTGCGGCATTTCCTGTGCGCGTAGAGATGCTCTCCCGATTTCAAAAATCAGGCGCTCAAAAAGAAGTCCTATCCCAAGCGCGGGAAGGCAAACTCGACATTGTGATCGGCACCCACCGCCTTTTACAAAAGGACGTGCATTTTAAAAATATCGGACTTATAATCGTGGACGAAGAGCATCGCTTTGGAGTGCAGCAGAAAGAATCATTGAAAAAATTGAAATTAAATTCCGACCTCCTTTATTTGTCGGCTACCCCCATACCGCGCACTCTTTCCATGGCCATGGGCGGACTGCGCGATATTTCCTTAATAGAAACCGCGCCGGAAGGCCGGCTGCCGATTGATACTCGAGCAGGAGTTTTTGACGAAGATGTGTTAAAAGAGGCCGTGGAACGCGAACTTGCCCGCAAAGGCCAGATTTTTTATGTGCACAACCGCATCATGACCATTGAAATCCGTAAACGAATGCTGGAAAAGCTTTTTCCACAACTTAAAATTGGCATTGCGCACGGCCAAATGAACGCAAAAACTCTGGAAGAGGCAATGTGGAGTTTCCTACATCGAAAATGGGATTTGCTCTTGTCCACTACCATTATTGAATCAGGTTTAGATATACCCAACGTCAACACGCTAATAGTGGAAGACACCGAAGAGTTCGGTCTTGCTCAACTCTACCAACTGCGCGGACGCGTTGGCCGGCAGAAACAAAAGGCCTATTGCGTCCTATTTTTTTCCGATTGGTCTCATCTTTCCGGAGACGCTAAAAAAAGACTGGACGCAATACAGGAATTCTCCGCCCTGGGCTCGGGAATGAAACTAGCCTTAAAAGATTTGGAAATTCGCGGCACGGGAAATCTGTTGGGACCTCAACAACACGGCGTTATCCGCGCGGTTGGTTTAGATCTTTATTGCCAACTGCTGAGTGAAGAGGTGGAAAAGTTAAAACATAATTCTCCGCTCAACGCGTCCAAATTAGAGGAAGAAATAAACCTCAACTCGGTAGAAGCTGACCTAAACGTTTCTGCCTACATTCCGGAAGAATATGTGTCAGAACCTGGGGAAAGGATTACGTTGTACAAAAAAATGCTTTCCTGCCGCAACGAACCGCAACTAGACACCCTGCGCGGCGAACTGCAGGACCGCTTTGGTCCGATCCCGGAAGAAGCCTTAGCGCTATTCAAATTAATGCGCCTTAAAATGAAAGCGTCCGAATTAGGAATAACGACCGTGTCTGAAAACGCCAAAGGAATTGTTCTGGGCTGGCAAAACAAGAACGGCCGGCTCCCGATCCTCTATTGGGAATTGGCCCAACAAAACCCGGAACTCGTTAATATCTTGCCCCCCAAAACCAATGCAGACAGCTCTCAAGAGCTGCAAATATTGTTCAAATCCGATCTACCGGAAGATTCCTTTGATAAATGCAAAAGATTCT
>JAHFBY010000343.1 GCA_023249835.1 Elusimicrobiota bacterium
GAAGCGCGCGTGAGAGCTCACGTGGGAATCGTATTTACGGCGTACCTGCTGGCCAAGCAATTGGAGCATCGCGTCAGACTGCAATACAAAAAACTTTCTATTGAACTCATTCGCCAGTTTTTAATTCGTGCGCAAACTAGCATCCTCTGGGATGCCCCCAAACGCATTCGCTACGGCTTGCCTTCCCGCATTCCAATCGAAACCCAAAAAATCTATAAAGCCTTAAAAATAAATCGCATTGATATTCCATACATTATTAAAAAATGTAGTGCCTAGTAAAAACTTATTTATTGATAAATCAATACGTTCTTTGAAAATAGTGCGGAAGTTGGGAGGGTTTAAGCGCTCCTCGGTGTTTAAACAAAAAACTGCCCCTGTCCACTTTTGCGTTCCCATTTGTCCTGTTTTAGCGCTCCATAACAATTTGTACCGACTATTCCATTCCTGGCGAAAGTTTACATAAAGTTTACATAATATTTAAGATAAGTTTATCAGATCTTTGGTAACCTATTTATATAAAGTACGCAAGCGCTTGGAAAAATTAGATAAAATTTATGAATAGACTCATTAAACCTTTAACCTTAGCCGTTATTGGATCCTTTGTTCTGCAAACGGCTGCGCCTTTTGCGCAGTCTGTAGAGCCTGCCCCAAAACCAGCCCTGAAGGCTGCCAATTGGGGATATGATATAAGCCGCGTTAAACGGGAATATATTCAGAATTTAAGGGCGAGCGCAGTAGGCTCCGGGGAATTAATGGAATTGATCCGTAAGCTGGAAAACAACACGGAGTTCCATGAGCCGGTTGTCCGGGACGGACGGTTTTATATCTTTGCGGACTGCCAAGAAAGAGGGTTTAAAACAGGTTTCACCTTAGAGTACCAACCAAAAAATAAAAGTTCTTTGCCAACGAAAGATATCTTAAAAGAGACGCTCAGAGCCTTGCCTGGAAGCATGCAAGGAACCTTGGTTCCCATCGCCCTGATTAGCGCGAAAACTATGGCGGAATATCAATCCCAGCCGGTTGAGTTGAGCGCAGTTTCTGTGGTGAGGGAGGAAACCTTTGCGCAACCCGGTTTCGCGGGTTTTCTACCGCATTGGTTTGCTACTCTTGGAGTAGTGCAGGCAAACATCGGTTCTAATGAACTCATGAGCATAGAAACCAAAATACTGGCTATAACCGCGGCGATTTTAAACCGGATACAGGCGATCAGACCGGTAACTTTAGAAAATCCCGAATTCATTGATTATTGCGCGAATATGTTTTTACAAGTAGCGAACGTTCTAAGCCGGCCCCAATCACAGGGTCAATATGTGACCGCAATCCGTTCCATTTTAGAGGAACCGTTGAATTTGATTGGCGGAGTTGTTGGGGATGAGTGGAACCAAATACTAGAGGACGTCGGCAACATTCTCAGAAGCGATTTCCGATTGCCGGCAATGAGTCAAGAAGTGTTTGGGGCGGTCTCGGCTATTTTTACGGCGGCGCATGGGAACGAGTCTACCGTGGAGTTTATAAATGGAAGGCTAGAGCTATTGCCGTCTGTGCTGCCTGGCCGCAACGATTTCTTGCGCGATTTAGCGCAAAGGCTCATGAACATATTTGTTAGAGAAGGCGTGGTTGACGCCGTGACGCTCCACCAAAGCAGAGTTCCGCCCGCCCTATCGTTTCCGTTTCCGCAAAAGCCGCGGCCAACCCTCAGAGAGCTGGCGTTCAAATCAATTGAAAAAGCGCGCATTCAAATACCTGCTGACACTTTAGAAGGGCGTGTGTTTGCAGAGGTTAAAGATGAACTTAATAGACTTGAAAAAGATCCATTTGACACAAAAGAGCTGGACGATCTGGTGCTGCGGAGCGTAACCGAAGACAACAACAACTTATCCTATGAAGCGATTTTAAAGTTAAAGAGACTATCCCCGGACCTTGCGTACCTGTTGATCATGACGCGGCCGGGCTATTTGGAGTTAATCCGTAAATGTCAACACGACAAGCGTATTTTACCAGATAATTATCAATATCTTGTTGGTTTGGCAGAAGAAGTTACGCAAATACGGAACTACTTTGAGGTTGAAATCCAAAGGAACATTACTCTCTTGCAGGATGCAAATGAGGATGTACGCGTAGATGCCGCTAGGGTGCTCGGGGAGATTGCCATTGGCAGCCCAGAAGCGATTTCGGCATTGATCCCTCTCTTGCAGGATGCAAATAGGAATGTGCGCGCAGCTGCCGCTAGTGCACTCAGGAAGATCACCAGGAAGAGCACCATTGGCAGCCCAGAAACGATTTTGGCATTGATCCCTCTCTTGCAATATCCAAATGAGTATGTGCACACAACTGCCGCTGACTGTTTAGGTCAAATAGCGCCTGGGACCCTGGGCGTTTTACAAATGATAATGAACCAAAATTTGGGGCTTGATTTGTTTACCAGAGCGCTGGGAAAACAGAGGGTGTGTCTTTCACTGCCGCAGCCAATGGCTATGCTTGGGTTTTTGCCCATGTGGGTTGAGCTATTAGGCAAGGACAAAGCGAATCTCCGGAGATATCAACTCGTAGAAATCGAAACCAAAATATTGGCGGTGGCGAGCGTTGTTTTGGACCGGATGTCCAATCGCCTGAACGTAAAGGATGGCGCGCTAATTAACCGCTTTACGCGGATGTTTTTAGAATCGGCAAAATCCCTGGCAAGTTCCCTGGATAACCCGGTTGAAAGCCTGCTGACGATTTTAAGCGGAATACCGGAAATAATTCCGGGAGATTGGGAACCGTTACGCCGGGAGGCGGCGGAGATTATGCGGGGCGATTTCCAATTGCCGACAATCAGTCCAGAAGTGGTTGAGGCGGTGGCGGCTATTTTTGCGGCGGCGCATGGAGATCAATCGACCGTAGAGTTTATAGATGGAGAGCTGGTTTTGTCGCCTCAGGTAAAACCTGGCCGCAACGATTTCTTGGGCAATTTAGGCCAAGAGCTGGCGAACCTGTTGACCAGCAGGGGGGGCTTAAAGCAAGCCATTACTCGGCATCAATCGCAGTTTCATAATGAGCAAGAGCAGCGGTTAGAAGCGGAGACAAAGGCCATTGCGGAGATCGCAAAGCTGATTGGGGAAGAGGCT
>JAHFBY010000025.1 GCA_023249835.1 Elusimicrobiota bacterium
TCCTGCCAGGGGTCTATTGAAACTGATACAGAGCGTCGCTTCGCTCCGAAGTGGCAGCTTTGATTAAACTGGTGGCAGAATTGATTAAATTACGCACTTATACAGAATTCCACATCCATCGTGTTTGATAGTTCCCAACTTATCACGTAGCGGCTGTACCAATCCATAATTACTGTCAGATACACAAAGTCTCCGGCCAACGGAATATAAGTTATATCTGTAGACCATACTTGGTTAGGATGATCGACGGCTAATCCTTTAAGCAAATAGGGATACCGCATATTCTTTCTGTCCGGTAGGCTTAAATTAGGCTTCGGATAAATTGCTTCTAACCCCATCATCCTCATCAATCGCCGCGCTCGTTTACGGTTCACTTTATACCCCAAACGCTGTAAATGTACAGCCATTCGCCGTGACCCATAAAAGGGACATTCCATATATTTCTCATCAATCAAACGCATCAGTAAAAGGTTTTCAGCGCTCTCTGCTTTCCCTTGATAGTACCAGCTTGACCGGCTTATCCCGACTAGTTCGCATTGACGCTTTATTGTTAGCATAGGATATTCTCCAACGATCTTTCGCTTATCATCAAAAGATAATCCCTGTCTTTTTTTTTAGCCAGTCCAACTCCACTTTTAACTGGCCGATCTGGCTATAGAGTTGATCCTTCAGTTTCTCTTCCGCTCCGCTTACTTGCTCTCTCTGTTTTGAAAAAATCTGCGCCAATCCTTGGTGCGCCTCTTTCTTCCATTTGCAAACTTGGTTCGGATGAACCCCATATTCTCCAGCGATCTCGTTCGCTGTCCTTTGTCCTTTAAGCGCTTCCAATGCTACCTTTGCTTTTAACTCTCCGCTGTATCGTTTCTTTTGCATGTCGTTTCCTCCAGGTGTTTCTCCCATTTTATCACCTTAACATGCTGTCCGAATATTGGGGTCCATTATAGTTTGTTCGCTCAAATCGCCGATTCCGACCCACCTTTTTTATTTTCTAATGCATAATCTCGGATAAATAATCCTCCAGGATCCTGAACGGATTCTGTAGAATTCGGAATTAATAAGACGTGTAGATCGTGGGGGATGTTGGTCCTGCCGCAAATTAAGAATTCCTTGTCTAACCTGGGTTCGTTCGGGTTTAGGGATTAGCTCATAGGACTTGAGCTCTTTTTTTGCGATTTCAACGCGCACGTTTATGTTTTTCTTTTCTAACGTACGCTTCAAAATCTACCGCTGATTTTTGATTTTTTCTATACTCGGAAAGAATTTTTTCCGCTTCTTTTATATCTTGGATGTCCTCTTCAAAAACAGTTTTGACAGCATCAGTAACTATTTGACTCATGGGCGTTGATGAGTTTACGCTGAGCTGTTTCATTATTTGATGTATTTTATCAGACAAGTAAAGAGTTGTTCGTATCATTTTAGTCCTCCTTTATCCTTTGCATTAGAAAAACAGTAAAACATAATTATGTCAAGTAATCTAAGGAAGCATCAGCAATTCCGCAACATCCAACTATAGTTCCCCGCCAGCTCCTGCACAGCTTAGCGTCTCTGGTAGAAATGGTCAAAACCAACCATACCGAGGCCTTAGCAAACGAAATCCAATCCCACATCCTCTACGCTGTGCAGCAATAATATTGAGCCCTTTAGTTTTACGTAGATGGCTACTGTTGCGATAGGAAAAGCGCTTCAACGCCGTTGTCGGATAACGCCTCCTCTGCGGTTTTTCCTCCGGCGGCTAAAAGCAAACCAACCATCATTTCATATTTATATTCTTGAGCCCACTGCAAAGGGGTTTTGCCCAACCGGTCGATGCCGTTAGGATTATAAGTACGGGACAAATGGTAGGTCGCTTCCCGGAAGTTGTTTTGATGCACCGCTTCCAACAGGTTCGCTGTCCTGGTCTCAAGGTTGGAACGGCCAAAACGACCCAGCTTAATATAGAGCTCTCCCACCTTGGACATTCTGAAGTATTCCATGGCTTTGAGCGTCATTGTCATCCTCTGTTTATAGACCTTCTTATCTTTTTCATTGGACCCAACCCAATGAACTCCGTCCCAATAACGGTTGTAATGCTCCGCTGCCAATGACGCAAGGAGTTCAATGATTTTGACTTTATCCGGGGCATTGGCTGCGCTGAACGCGAAATCAAACAACGTTTCATCTACAAGATGGCTGTTAAATATATGCCATTGTTCCTTATCCCAATCATATCGCCCCTGCGTCAAGGTCTTAAGGATATCGATCAATGCGTCCGAAGATGGCGAACCTTGCGCCATTTTTACTGCACTTTGTCGAATTGCCGCGGCCAGGTCTCTGCTAAAATTCGGATCCTCGCCAGAGACCCTATGGGGAGAAGCGCACAATAGAAAACAATAAACTAAGGAAAGCGAATTGAGGTAAATGTTCGTTCCGTTAGCATAGCTTTGACTATCCTGCATTGGGACGCTCCCTATGAAATGCAACGGCTGCTCTTGAGCGCTAAAAAGGTGCCGGGCAATTTTAACGTAATTTTGGGAGGGGAGCGGCAGAGCCCCTGGAGACCAGAACTCATTTGACAACTGCTGTACCGCGTGCGAACCCGGCAACAAGCGCAAAACGCTCTCCGTTAGGGGCATAGGCGCTAGAAATTCCAAAATAATCCGCATGGCAAAACCCGGAAGGTCAAAGATCTCCGCATTAATTTTTTCCGTAAGTTCACCGTTAAGATACCGGTTAACTAATTCTGAGGACCGGCGGCTAACCCGCTGCAAAGAGTTTAATCCTGAACCCGAACGCTCTTGATGAATGCCTGCAATCACCCTATGCTTCGCAGTCCAATCCAAAAGAGCGCCCGCGCGGTTGAGATCTCTCAACTTCGCTGGGTTCATGGACGGTTTGGACATTTGGACGAAGAAGTTTTTAGAATCTTGGCGATGTCTTGCCAAGAGGTTACTTAGTTCTTGGGGAAACTGCCCTCCGTTAAATATATATTGCTTTAACTGCTCTTGATGTTGCCGCTCAGTAACCCGCAGAGTCAAGCCTAAAGCAGTCAACAATTGGCGGACCTCCGCTGGGATCTGGGCAACCCGCAGATAGATTTCCCGCCAAAATTCCGGGGGTTGCCGGAGCAATAGGGCCGCGTAATCAAAGATCGAGAGGTCGGACAATTTATGGTAAACGGAATTGGTAATAGCGCCGGCAAGCAGGACATTATTTCTACCCATGTGCATCGCGTTTGCCCCTGCGGCCAAAAGGATGAATATGATTTCAGTTACGGGATGTTCGGTCGCGTATTCTAAGGGGGGCTGATTCCTCAAATCAAGCTTATGCACGTCCGCTCCATAGAACAGGAGCAGGTTAATGATTTCTTTAAACCCGCAGACCACCGCTAAGTGCAGCGGGGAACCTTGCAAAGTTAAAAGGTCCAGACTCGCATTATGCTCTATCAATAGCGCTACCAAGTTATAATGTTTATTGCGCACCGCCCAATGGATTGCTGCCCAAAGCTTCTCATCTTGCAAATCGATTTGAGCGTTTTTTTCCAACAACAATCGCGCCACCGCTTCATGGTTGTTTCTGACCGCACAAATTAAGGGGGTCCGATTGCTCTCGTCCAACGCGTTTACGTTCGCGCCGTATCGCAATAATTTTTGGACGGTCCTTAAATTTCCGTTAACCGCGGCCCAATGCAGGGGCGTCATTTTAAAAGCATCCACAGCTTCAACATCCGTACCTGCGTTCAAAAGTATTTCAGTGCACTCCCAATCGCCTTCCTCCGCGGCAACGTGCAGGAACGTTTTATTCTTCTCAATCGTGGAACTATGAACGTCAGCTCCACCCGCAATTAATCGCCCGACCCAACCCGGCTCATTGTTTTTTATGCCGAGATATGCTGCATAATCTTTTTCGAATTGACGCGCCGGCAGTTCTGCATTGCGCCAAGACTGGTCCCTGAAACTAAAGTAACGCTTGATTAGCTCATGACCATTGAAGTTAGATTCTTTTTTTTGCAAGTATTTGAGCAGCCTTTTGCGCGCCATTTCCGTTCTAAAAATAACCCTGAGCCCTAACCAAACACTCTCCCTCTGCTGGGAACTGTTCAAACCGATGTAGAGGTCGCGCATGAACGGCAGCGGTTGGCGCTGTGCAATTTCCAATATTTCTTCGTCCTTGGTTTTCTTCATAAAATATTGCCAAAACTCTTGTGCGATTTCGGAGCGCATTTCTAGCGGCGTATTTTGCGCGTGGTTTAAAGAGTAGGGGTCGGCTCCGATCTTAATCAAGAAAGTCGCCACATTGTAATGTTTGCTGCCCAGAGCTAAGTGCAAAGCTGTATTGCCGTCGTAATCTCGCCCAAACGTTGAGGAGCCGACGGTGATTAACAGCTTAACCATGGGCAAATGGCCGTAACGAGCCGCCATTAAAAGCGGGCTACCGCGCAAGGAATCACCCTCCAGCTCTGCGCCATGCTGCAAAAGGACAGACGCGGACGCCGTGCATCCAAACTGCGCTGCCAACTGCAGAAGCGTGAACAGCTTAACGTTCAGTACGTCTGTCTGCGCTCCCCGGGAAATAAGAAAAGCCGTCAAAACGGCGTCATTCCTTAAAACGGCTATGGTGATGGGCCGATAACCATAATTGTTTTCGGCGTTCAAATTGGCCCCAGCGTCTAAGAGTAAGGTGACTATTTTTATTGATCCGGTTTCACACGCGATGTGCAGAGCCGTTGATCCATTAAAACACCTTTGGTTCACCTCCGCGCCCGCAGCCAAAAGTACGCGCACATTTTCTTCGTTGCCGTTATACACCGCGTTTAAAAGCGGAGTGATATTAAAGGAGTCCATAATATTGACGCTCCAACTCTTTCTCAATTGGAGCAGGATCTGTTTTATGCTGCTGCCTCCGGCGGCTTCCGCTAAGGTTAAGCAGAGCGCGGCCGGGGGAGAAAAATAATCGTTGTTCCAGCACGAGTGCAATTTAATGGCGTACTTTAAGTGGACTAATAAATAGGCGCGAAAAACCATGCTGAGCGCGCGATGCAGAGTGTCCCAAGATCCGGGTTGGGCGCTAAACTCTATCCAGGCGTTGCCGTTATAAAACAAGGGATGCAAACTCATGGCAATGGCAATTGTCGCTTGCTGCGCAAGTTTGGTATACCTGTCAAACTCCTCACGGGTGGTGGGCCGGGCGCTACCCAACTGTTGCAAAAATTGGTTTCGACTCAAGGCTCGCGTCCATTGGTCATAGTTGGCGAACTTCCATTTCCGCTCTCCGGTGCAAAGCCAACGGACCACGGTGTAGGATGAGCTCGACATTTTATCGCGAAACACCGCGGTATCAAAAATATTTTTAAACGATCCCGGGTTTAAGGACTCCTCATATAATAACCGGATAAACTGTTCCGCAGCCAACGTCAAGGCGTTCGGGTTGGGCAGAACAGTCGTTTTGTTTTCAATAAAATATAATTGGAGCAAGTGAAAAATGCCGACTAAGCCTTGGGTTTCTGCCCGCTCAACATTTTGGCGATCCTCCTTACGGTTTAAATTTATATCGTTCCTCTCCCGCCAAAAAGTCATTAGCGCAGGTTTATTTTGAGATACGTGCAGGCTCCAACCATTGCCAAGCGACAAAATAAAACGAAAGCCTTTGCCGTCTCCTGACTTCTCCATCCCACGGATCATTTCCTTTAACCCTTTGCGCTGGCGGGCGTAAGCGTTGAGCTCTTCCACCTTCTCTTTCCAAGAGTCCGCAGCCTCCATAAAATTAATAGCGCAGAGTTTGGAGGTCAGGAGTTGGGGAACCATCTTGGTTTTGGCCGTGGCGAACAGCGGGTTCTCCAGGCAAGAGGGGGGCGGAGCCAAGGTGAGCTGCTCGCCGCGGAACAAGCGTTCGAGCGGAGCAGGGTTCGGATCGTATTCCTTTAAATAGTCGGTTCCAGAAACAGGAGCCTTACCTAAACTTGGGGTTAGGACTTGCGCGGAAATTTTTTCTTTTTTTAGAATTTCTAAAATGGCTTGGGTGTGAAACCCTCCAACTACGAGGATTAAGATCGGGCGGACTCCTGAAAATGGAGTCTGGTTTGCCCGGCGCAAAAAGTTTTTGATCAACGCGCTGTTCCTTTTTAACGCATCGCGGTTGAAGCGCTCAAAAGCGGCAAGCGCTAAAGGGGGGACCTGGTCCGTTAGACGCAAGCCCAGGCGCGCGAACCCTTGCGCAATCTCATTTGCCAAAGAGCCTTCCTTGGGGTAAGCTTCCGCATCTTGGGGTTTGAGCTTAAAAGAAACGAGATCCTCCAGCGCGGACAAATCTTGATCCAGTTTCAGGCTCGTTTTTTCTGCAACGCTCTTGGCCAATATATCGCCGGTTGATTTTTCCAGACGCGCCAGTGCCAACGCCAGTTCACCAATATCCGCAGCGCGCAAAAAAACTTTGGTCTGATCATTTTGGGAACGGGCCTGCCGCATCAAAAACCGCAGATACTTCTTTAGCCCTAAACTGCCTTGCGCGTAAAGCCTGCGCCTATGATCCCACTTTTTTAATGCCGGGTTCCAATGGTTTTCTTTATATTGGTCTAAGGCGGAGCGCAAGCGCTGGATCCGGGCAGAAACAGCCGGAGCGTTCGGGGCCGCCGCAAGGTAGGCTTGCACGTGGTCAAGGTAAAGCTCTTTGTTTTCCGCACCCCAAAATTCGAGCCTGGGGTTTTGCGAACAAAGTCCGGCAAATTCAATCCCACTGATCCAGCCTTGCTGCAAAAAATAGGAAAAAACTGCTTTTTTGGCCGACGCCTGTCCGGGAAAATCGCGGTGCCAACTGAAATCCAAAGGACCCTCCGCTCCCTCCACGCCCACGATCGCATAAGCGCGCTCGCTCAAAGTTTGAATGATCCGCGCAATATCCTTTTGCGCGGCCACGTTTTGGTGCACGTCTTGGACGATATAAACCCGGGGCGCGCCGCCGCCGCCGCCGTCCGACTCTAAGGCTCGCGTGCGCAAGGAGGCATCGCGCCGTTCATCCCAGAGCGAACATTGCGCAAACGGGGCCGCCCAATTGATAAACAAATAGGACGCCAATACAAGGCGCGCTGTGTACCAAATAAAATACTTGTTATTTTTCCTCATCAAAATAATCATTTATCATAAGAATTAATGCGTGTCAAACAAAAGTGATTGGGTAACTGCAAACAATACGCAAACTGTTGCAGCGTTCAACTAAAAATGTTCTAATAAAAAAATGATCCGATACGCTTGCTCTTGCGGTGCACAATACCTTTTAGAAGATGCCCTTGCAAAAAAAATCGTCGAGTGTTTTCAGTGCGGGCAAACCGGCCTGGTTAAAACCAACTTCTGGAAAAATAAAAAGTGGCTCCAAAAAGCCGGATGGGTTTGCCTTGCCTTGGCAATCGCACTCTTCGTATTTTTATATCTTGGAAAAATTGGAAAACATAAAATTGAGCTTAATCAATCGATCCAAATGCCAACTGATGTTGATAGAGCGGACAATGGACCCGCATCTTTTATCGGCTCCAAATATCACCGGAGCGCTGAACCCGGGCTTTTGGATTTCCCGCTCTGCGCGGTCCCGGACTCAAACGGGAACATTTATGTGGCCGACAGCGGAAATAACCGCATTCAAAAGTTTGATTCAACCGGAAAACTCTTAACGTTTTGGAATGCCGCTGGAGATTTTAAGCCATTGTTTCGCGTGGCCGGACTTGCCCTATCCGCAGAAAATAAAATTTATGCCATCGACGCTTGGAACCGAATCGTGCAGTTTGATGAGTTTGGCGCCTGTATAAAAGAATGGTCCTCCAATCAACCGGGTCTCCTGAAAAACCCGGTTGCCCTAAGCAGGGATTCTCAAGGATCGCTCTATATATTAGATCAAAGCAAAGGCGCCCTTTTAAAGTTCGATGCCCAACTAAACCTATTAGATACCTGGGATAAATTTGACCTGAAAGCCATTGCCGAAGATTCTCCGCATGGGCTTGCCATCTCACGGGAAGACTCGGTGTTTATCCTGGACGCGGGCAGCGGCAGGGTCCGCAGATTTAATGTCAATGGGGTTTGGCAAGAAAGCGTTCGACTCGAGCGCCCTGCGGATTACGCCTGCGCCCCTTGCGCTTTGCTAATCGATACAAACGCTCAGTGGTTAATAGCGGACAATTTCTTGGGACTGAACCTTTATAACCCCCAAGGCCAATGGATAGCCCGTTGGGGAGCCGATGGCCTAGGAAACGGTCAAGCGGTTAAAATCAGAAGCCTGGCGCGCGATGCACAAGGGAATATTTTATTAACGGACAGCGCTTTGCACCAAATCATCAAACTCTCGGCTAAACAATTGTCTGAACAGCTCGTTGGCAACTCCCGCTAACCACCGCATTAGAAAAAAGTGGGGGGGGTGGGGGGTAGAGGTAAGCGTTAGCGCATTCAATATTTTTAATTGGGCGGTACGATTTTATATAGGCGCCCTTTTTCATAATCGGTCAGGTAAAGCTCATAGTTTTCGTCTTGGCCAAACGCGCTGATCCGCATTTGGGTGTCCATAAATGTGGCGTGGCGCACGATTCGGTTTTCTCTTGGGTAATAATAGAAGGCTCGAAAAATGCCCGAAGCAAAATCGCCATAAACATAATAGCCGCAGAGTCCGGGAACTTGCGAACCGCGATAAACATAACCGCCTGTCACAGAAGTCCCTTTATCCTTGCCGTAATCAAGGACGGGCAACTCCAAACCTTCCTCCGAACATTTTGGATCCAAGCTCGCGTTGCAATGTTTGCCCTCCATTATTCGCCAACCATAGTTCTTGCCCGAACCGATCAAATTGATCTCTTCCCAACTGTCATGACCAACGTCGCCTGAGTACAGCAGGTAGGTCACGGTATCGAACGAAAACCGCCAGGGGTCGCGCAGGCCGTAAGCATAAATTTCCTCTTTGGCGTTCTTATCGCGTGAGCGCCGCATCTGTTCGGTTGGCTGCGTGCTTTTAGAAATGTTAAACGGATTTTCTTTGGGAATGGAATATTCCAATCCCGGATCTTTGGATTCTACGGAAATCCTGAGAATTTTACCGAGCCAAGTGTCCAAGCGCTGTGCGTTAAATTTAGGATCGTCTTTCCCGCCGCCATCGCCCACTCCGATATAAAGATTGCCATCCGGCCCAAATTCAATTTGCCCGCCTTTATTATTTTCAAAAGGCTGTTCAATTTTAAGCAGGACGCGCTCGCGCAGACTTGTCATGCCGCTGGCTGTTTCCACGTTGAATTCGGAAAGCACAGTATAAAGGCGGTTAGTTTGCGTTGTGTAGTAAACATAAAATTTTTGATTTTCACTGTACCGGGGATGAAAGGCCATGCCCAACAACCCCATTTTCTCCCCGATTTTAACGCTGCCGCGCAAATCTAAAAACGGTTCGGTTAATATTTTTCCTTCCTTTATAACCTGAACCAACCCATCCTGTTGCGCAATGAAAAGCCGCCCCGTCCCATCTTTAGCGCCGGTGATGCATATCGGTTTACTTAAATTCTCCGCAATCAACTCCAGCCCTATAGCGGGCACTCTTTGCGAAGGCTTCTCAGACTCGCAAGGCGCTGCTTGGGCAAAGCCCGAAGCTGTCCAACCCCAAAGAAAACCAACAACCATCGGGTAAATCCACATATTTTTCATCGTTGTCTCCGCGCCTGCTAGTGATTAATGAATGAATTAGCATATCAAATTTACAATATGTGCGCCAACGCACAAAAGGTGTGCGCAAAATCACATTGCAAAATTTTATAAATTCGGTTATATTATTATTAAGAATAAATTAAATTTATCGGTTTTGGGAAAGGGGAGAAAGATACGGGGGTAAATTTCTCCCCTTTTTTTTTGTAGGCGGCCAAGCAGTCATGCTATAATAATATTTTTACGGGCCCTTAGCTCAGTGGTTAGAGCACCCCGCTCATAACGGGAAAATCGCTGGTTCGAATCCAGCAGGGCCCAGTTAAATTTTAGGAAACTTTGCGGCGTTGACAAAGCTATTAGGTAGTGATATAGTCAATAATTATGAGTGAAAAAGTTGTAACCTTACTGCGACCGCCCATCATTTCATCCCGACACTCCTTTAGTGTTCCCGTAACTCCTCCTTT
>JAHFBY010000344.1:0-1902 GCA_023249835.1 Elusimicrobiota bacterium
AGGTGTTGTTCTATACGTAGATAAGTGCGAGGTTGTCGTTGGCGTCGGACCTTAAAATATTTTATAATTATTATATAGGAATGAGGGGGGGCAGCACGTGTCAAGCCTTCTTTTTTTCAGATAATTCTTGATATAATTAATTTTTGTTTCTCAACCCGATGAGATATCTGTAATTTATTATTTCACTTCATTGGCCACATGGCATGGCAACGAAAAAGTAGAACGTCATAAGAACTATATTCTGGCTTTACGATCTGTTGGCGTGAAAACAGTTTATGGGAACTTTAAAATAAGAGATAAAGTTTGTAGGGTTTGCAACGCTACTTATCAGACCCATTAGGAAACGGTCTCTTGTTAGAATGTCCGCCAAGATGGAAAAGCAAGGAAAAAGAGGGAGTTGTTTAACATACGATGAAAAAGATAAACTCTCGCTATAAGGCACAATTTATGATTACATGCTGGAGTTAAGCTGCTTTGCGGTGGGGGAATGATTTTGCTGCAGGTAGAACGCCGATTTTTAATCCGTACACTTTGAGGACGTTTTCTACGCTTTGAATCCTGGGGTTACCATGCGATGAAAGCATCTGATATAGGTTGGCCCTATTCAATTTCGTTTGTCGAGAAAGTTGGGTCATCCCGCCTTGAGCCTCAGCAACATCTTTCAACGCTTCTAGAAGTAAATTAAAGTCCCCTTCTTTTAAAACAGCATTAAGGTATTCTGAAGCCTCAATAGGATCTTTTAACGCTTTTACAAGACTCTTTCTAAAGGGTTTTGATTTTTTCATTTTAATCTCCGATATTCATCCCAATACTTATGAGCTTTTTTAATGTCCTGGTTCTGAGAACTTTTGTCTCCTCCGCATAGTAGGATCACTAAGGTGTTGCCCTCTTCAGCATAGTAAACGCGATACCCTGGCCCAAAATCAATCTTTAGTTCCATTACATCATTACCAACCGATTTACTTAGTCCGGGATTTCCCAATTCTAATCTTCTTATTCTTGCTCGTATAATTGCTCTTCCTTGGCGATCTTTAAGGTTCCCAATCCAATCCTCGCAAGGAGCCTTACCGTTCGCAGTGACGTAGTACCGCGCTTCTTTGGGTTTATTTTCCATCTAAATTAAGTGTACGCTATAACATACGATTTGTCAAGTCTAGGGTGCCGTGACAAAATTAATGGGTGGATTCTTGATGGATTGCCCGGCAAACTTTAGCCACTAAATCTGAGGTGTCATGGTCAAGCAGGCAAACTTTCTTAATACTCCTGGCCACTGAGGTTAGTTAAGCTGCTTTGCGGTGGGGGAATGATTTTGCTGCAGGTAGAACTGTCTTTGTCAACGCCGTTATAAGCCCAAAAATAAAAATGTATAATGAACGGTATAGCACCGAATTTCAAAGAAAAGAGGGGTCTTTATTTTGGCGCGTAACAAAAACTTTATTTTAGCGTTGGACTTGGAACCAAAAGCAGCGGCGAACGCGGTTAAGAAGTTTCGCGCGCACATTGAAATTTTTAAGATCGGCAGCCGGCTGTTCACTAGCGAAGGTCCGGATATGGTTCGTTGGGTCCATAAACAAGGTTGCAAGGTCTTCTTGGACCTTAAATTTCATGATATTCCTAAGACAGTAGCAGAAGCTTGCCGTAACGCGGTGCGTATGCGGGTTTGGGGTTTGACCGTGCATTGCTCAGGTGGATTTGCTATGATGAGAGAAGCGGTTAACGCGCTTTTTCTTGAGTCCGAGCGACTCAGCTTGTTGCGGCCAATTGTTTTTGGCGTGACCGTCTTGACTAGTTTTGCTAAGCAGGATTTGCTTGAAATCGGTGTTCCGCGTTCCGCCAAAAATCAGGTTTGTCGTTTGGCGCACTTAGCGCAAAAAGCAGGGTTAGACGGGGTCGTGGCTTCGG
>JAHFBY010000344.1:1912-3091 GCA_023249835.1 Elusimicrobiota bacterium
TTCGGGCAATGAGGTCCAGCTTATCCGCCGAGCTTTGGACAAAGATTTTTTAATTGCGGTTCCCGGCATTCGGTCGCAAGCCGATGCTAAAGGGGATCAGAAGCGGACCATTGGGGTCCGCCTGGCTCGTGGTTATGGAGCAAACTATATCATCGTTGGACGGCCCATCTTAGAGGCTAAAGAGCCAGTAGTAATTTTAGAAAAAATGCTGGCGGAGATGTGAGAAATCGGTAAAGGGGAGAAGAACTATGATGACCGATAACCAAGTTAAACAAATATTTCAAGAAAAGGAGGCGCTCCTCGAAGGACACTTCCAATTAACTTCTGGACGCCATTCCGAAACTTATTTACAGTGCGCAAAAGTGCTGCAGTATCCGCAAGTGGCGGAACAGTTGGGCGAGGCGCTCGTGGAACGCGTAATGTCGGAAAATGCCGGAATTCCGGTGCGTTTAAATGCGGTGTGCGCGCCGGCTTTAGGCGGAATAATTTTGGGGCACGTAGTGGCCCGAGCGCTCGGCGCGCGCGCAATTTTTGCTGAACGCGATCAAGCTAGCGGCGCCTTAGTCTTGCGGCGCGGGTTTGCCATTTATCCGGGCGAATCAATTTTAGCGGTAGAGGACGTTATCACTACGGGCGGATCGCTTAAAGAAATTGTCCAACTTGTACAGTCTTCCAACGCTAAGTTGATTGGCGTGGCTGCAGTCGCGGAGCGTAACGCCAATGCGGTCAATTTCGGCACCACTAAATCGGTTTTGCTTAAATTGACGCTAAAAGATTATTCCGTACAGGAATGTCCCCAATGTTTAGCGGGAGTTCCAATGGTAAAACCAGGCAGTCGACCCAGCGTGCCGGCATAACCAGTAGGAGCATAAGCCAGGATGATCACCTACCAAAAAGCAGGAGTTTCCATTAATGCCGGCAATAGTTTAGTAGAGAAAATTAAAAAACTCACGCGCTTAAACTCGAACAATCAGGCGATCGGCGGATTTTCCGGACTTTTTCCAATTCCCGGGAGCCCGCTCATGTTGTCGGGCTGTTGCGACGGCGTAGGCACTAAGTTAAAAATTGCTTTTTTGCTCAATAAACATGATACCGTGGGCATAGACTTAGTCGCCATGAACGTGAACGATTTAATTTGTACCGGCGCTAAACCGCTCTTTTTTTTAGATTACTTTGCTT
>JAHFBY010000345.1 GCA_023249835.1 Elusimicrobiota bacterium
TCTAAAGACTCAAATAACGTTTGGGCCTGGCCTAAAACTAACTCGCTATCTTCCGCGCTATTTCCAAACTTATTTTCTGACATAACAGTTCCGCGCACCTCTTCTTTGTAATCAATCCTGTTTTTTCCAAACCGCCATCCGGAGTTAAAAATATGGCATTTATGTGTCTTGAGTCAATTGTTTTTCGATCGTTGAGCACTATAAGATCGCAGTTTTTTTTATGCATCTTTTGCCGGGCACGGGTTAAGTTTAAGGCGTCTTCTAATGCGAATCCAACTACAAACTGATTCTTTTTCCTGCTTCCCGCAATGGCTAAAATATCCGGGTTTTGAATCATAGACAGAGTCCAAAGATTTCGTCTTTTATGCAACTTTATTTTACTTATTTTTTTAGGTCTGTAATCAGACACCGCGGCACAAGATATAAAGAGGTCTACTGCCGAAAACCGATCCTGAACAGCCGCGTTCATTTCTCGCGCGCTTCTGACCTCAAAGCGTGCAAAACGTTCCGGCACAATTACATCTGGACCGCAAATTAAGAAAAGTTTTGCGCCAAACTTTTCCATGGCTTCAGCAATGGCCAAACCCATTTTACCGGATGAGCCATTGGTAAGAAAACGAACAGGATCTAAATATTCTCGAGTTGGCCCTAATGTCAAAAGCACATTTAAGCCATGAAGATTATGAAATGACGCCAATTTAGGCATGGCAAGTGAAAACTGATACTCTTTATTTAAGAATCTTTAATACCATGTCAACGATTGTTTCCACATCCGCCATGCGACCCCAACCCCAATCGCCACGACTTAGCGCGCCTGAGTGCGGGCCAACAAAATGAGCTCCGAATTTTTGCAATCGTTGTACGTTTTCTTGAGTGGCTGGATGTTTCCACATATGATCATGCATGGCAGGCGCTAAAATAATGGGCACAGAAATTGACAGCGCGGTTAGGCTCAAGATATCATTGCACAGGCCATGAGCTAATTTTGAGATTGTATGCGCGCTGGCTGGAGCGATCAGCAAAAGATCTGCTTTTTCGGCTAAACTTAGGTGATGGGTCGTTTCTTGCTGTTCACCCCAGATATCCTGCGCCACCGGATTGTGAGAAAGCGCGCTGAAGGTCAGAGGGGTAACAAATTTTTGGGCTGACGCCGTCATCAAACAATGAATTATAGCGCCATTGTCTTGCAAACGGCGTAATAGATCGCAAGATTTGTACAGGGCAATGCTCCCCGAAAGGCCGAGGAGTATGGTTTTGCCTTTTAATACTTCATGCACCCTTGCCTTCTCCATTAGACGAGGTGGAATTGGTTTTAGCTTTGCGAACAACAGTTAAAGGAGGAAGGTCCCGAACTGTTTTTTTCTTAACCTTTTCAGTTAAGATATCGTCAATCGCTTCCGCCATAATTTCAGGAAACGGACGTCCATTTTGATCTTTAGCTTTTAGTTCATAGATCCAGCGTCGTATCAACAAAATAGCGTCATATTTATTCATATTTGTGTTCAACATCAACTTTTCAACCTTTTCGTTGATGTCAAAAATTACCGGTTTTCCGGTCAATTTCACAGGAGCTTCTTCTATTGGAGCCACTTCTATCTTGTTTAAGACTTCTTCCTTATCCATTGGCTAGGGTACTCCTTGATTTAATCCCATCTTCAGGGTTTAATATTGCGCTTTTAAAAATGATTTAAAATACCGCATTCGCGAACGCTCCGCAATAATGATGCACCGCAATTGTTCCAACGCATGGGATATTTTTTCATTGACAACTAAATAGTCGTAGTGCTGGGCAGAGCGGCATTCCCTGCGAACAGCGCTCAAACGCTGTAATATGGAATGTTCTGGGTCTTGCTTGCGTCCGCGCAGTCGCGCTTCCAAATCTTTTAATGCAGGGGGCGCTACAAATACCAATACTGCTTCCGCATAAATTTTTTTAACCTGCCTACCCCCCTGCACATCAATATCGAGTAAAACCACTTCGCCTTTTGCCAGTTTTTGGTTAATATACCTTTTGGGAGTACCATACCATTGGCCATGCACCTTAGCATACTCCAAGAACTCTCCGGCATTTTTTCTTTTACTGAACTCTGTATGTGTAATAAAAAAATAATCCTTGCCCTCTTTCTCCCCAACGCGCGGACACCTGGTAGTTACCGAAATAGAATAAGTTAATCCCTTTAAACATTGAGATATTTCACGGATAAGGGTAGATTTACCTGCGCCCGAAGGCGCTGAAATAACAATTAAGCTGCCACGATTCATAATTTAGAAAGAAATTCTTTGAAAATAATAAAAATCCTCACGCATCTACGGCTATGCGCGAACACACAAATGAAACGTTACTAATTGATATTATATCAAATTGGGGGAAAAAAAGCTCCTTCCAACCTAAGGGATGTCAAAGATGCAGAGAATTGCAGTGTGGTCCCAATAGGTTAGAAGGGCTTTATTTTTATTTTATACTAGAAATGGCGTTGTTAGGCGATCAATTAACGACGCGCCATCTTTGCGCGAGAAACATCACCTTGTTTATCAACGAAATATAGATAGCCTTTTTCTTTTTTTATACCGGTTTTTGTAACTTTTTCAGGTTTGCCGCCTTTTTTACCGCCACGCGCCATCTTTGCGCGGGAAATATCGCCCTGTTTGTCAATAAAATAAAGGTACCCGTCTTCCCGCTTTACGCCAGCTTTTGCAACTTTTTGTGCCATGTCATTTACCCTCCAGTTATTATTTTACAACTAAAATTCATTTTCCTTTTCCACTATCATAGAAACATCTTAGTATGAGGTCAAGAGGAAAACGAAAAAACTTTTTCCGGATAAATAAACACTTTACCCTCATGGTTTTTTAATAAAACCCGCTTGCGATTGCGGAACAAAATAGATTCATACATCAATGGAATTTTTCCGCCAGCAGAATCCACCACATATTGAGGCAGCGCAAGGCCGGGAAGTTTGCCGCGCAAAGATTCATACAACCGCAGTCCATAAGATAGGGTCGTGCGAAAATGATCTGTGCCCGGAGATGGACTGCACTGAATGAGGTGGTAGGGTAAAATGCGATTAAAATAAAGCGTGCGGAACAAA
>JAHFBY010000026.1 GCA_023249835.1 Elusimicrobiota bacterium
ACGCTGTTGGTGGCGGAGAAGTTTGGCTACCTTTGATCCAGCCCAAAGAGTTGTGGGAACAAACGGGCCGTTGGCAAATTTATGGAAAAGAACTTTTACGCATCAAAGACCGTAAAAACGCGGACTTTTGTTTCGCGCCTACGGCGGAAGAGGTGGTTACGGACTTAGTGAAGAAAGATGTCCGTTCCTACCGCCAACTCCCAATTTTTCTTTATCAGTTTGCGAGCAAATTTAGAGATGAGATCCGCCCGAGGTTTGGAGTGATGCGGGCGCGCGAGTTCTACATGAAAGACGGTTATTCTTTTCACGCTAATGATGAGGATTTAAGCCTTGCCTATACGCGGATCTTTGAAGCGTACAATAAAATATTTAAGCGCTGCGGATTAAAGTTTAGGCCGGTTGAAGCTGAGGCCGGGGCCATAGGAGGCAACTATTCCCATGAATTTATGGTGCTGGCAGAAACAGGGGAAGAAGAAATAGTCTCCTGCGTTTGCGGGTATGCGGCTAACCTTGAGCGGGCAGAATGCGTGCTGCCTGCCGGCAGTCCCATTGAGTTGGCCTTGCCTTTGGCGGAATTTCCAACCCCGGGGGCATATACGGTAGAAGCAGTAGCGCAGTTGATCGGGGCGCCGAAAGAAAAATTCATTAAAACCATGTTTTACGATACCGACGTTGGGCCTGTGATTGCGCTCTTGCGGGGTGATTCTATATTAAATGAACCTAAACTAGTTCGTTCCTTAGGGGTTAAGAGCGTTGAAAAAATGGCGGAAGAGCGTTATTGTCAACTTGCAGGTTGTGCTGTTGGTTTTGCCGGTCCAGTAGGTTTGAAGGACCGGGCGTTTGCTTTTGATCCCAAGGTTAGGGTGGTGGCGGATTATTTAGTGCAAGGCATTGTCAACGGCGTTTCTGGAGCTAACCGCAAAGACGCGCATGTGAAAAATATCAATTTAGGCCGGGACTATCAGCCCGACGGTTTTTTTGATTTGCGCCAAGCTTTGCGGGGGGACATTTGTCCGCGGTGCAGCGCGGTAGGAAAAAATGAGGTTTTAGCGTTTTCGCGCGGGATCGAGGTGGGACACACTTTTAAATTGGGCACAAAATATTCTGCGGCCATGGGAGCGGTTTTCTTAGACGAGTCCGGCCAGTCTGTGCCGTTTGTTATGGGTTGTTACGGCATTGGCGTTTCCCGGGTGGTGGCCGCTGCGATTGAACAAAACAATGACGCTAACGGCATTGTTTGGACAAAAGAATTGGCTCCGTTTAAAGTAATTATTTTGCCGGTAAATTATGATGAACCCAATACTCGGCAATGGGCGGATAGAATTTATAACGAACTCCAAGCACAAAATATTTCAGTTATTTTGGATGATCGCTTGGAACGGGCCGGAGCAAAATTTAAAGACGCCGATTTGTTGGGAATACCTATTCGCGTTACGTTGAGCGAAAAAAGTTTGGCTCAAGGCACGGTCGAGTTTAAACTTCGCTCACAACCTGATCCCGAAATCCTTCCTAAAGATCAAATCATCCCGCGCCTCCGCCAAGAATTTTTTTAAACCGCAGCCCTCTTGAAAAAGAGGGAGGCGCGCCCCTAAATGAGTTTCTAAAAATGTTACAAAAAGTTTACAATTAATATGCGCAAAAAATTGTACTATTAGCCTAATGTAAATTTTATTTTACAGTTTGCACCACATTGATATCGGGGGGTCGATGAATAGGTGAGCGTTGCTCGAGGATATAAATG
The DNA here is from genome assembly GCA_023249835.1 of Elusimicrobiota bacterium. Taxonomy (GTDB): domain Bacteria; phylum Elusimicrobiota; class Elusimicrobia; order 2-02-FULL-39-32; family 2-02-FULL-39-32; genus JAHFBY01. The sequence continues at coordinate 1,742 of JAHFBY010000026.1, forward strand.
TTTTATAAAGTCAGGCCCCAAATGATAAAAAAGATTTTTATAGCGAAAGTAATTTCTTGTTGTTATCGTTCTTTAGAATCCCGGCTCAAGTAAGCCGGGATTTTTTTATTTTATTAAAATAAAAATAAGGAGACGTCCCCCCATGACTCAGCGCTTAAATAATAAAAAACAAACCGCCCTGAAGAGATCGGTCAGCCTTATCTTGGCTTTAACTTTTAGTTATTCCAGCGTGGCCGCGCCCTTGGCGCAAGCTTCTATGTGGGAGGACCGCAAAGCAGCCATTAGCGATCAGGCCCTGGTTAAACAAAAAAATCTCCGCGGCGAGGATCCTAAACAACTGCTCTTGGCCTCGGCAGCAGGGCTCTCTGCCCCGCTGGGTTTAAATGACTCGATCAACGGTTCCGCGCAAACCTCCGGCGCTAAAATTGATAAAAAATGGATTGAAGAAATTTTAAAAAAGAGCGGTTCAGCCCCTTCCTTAAAAAAATCTGTTCAAGGATTGCCGCCGGAAGTATGGGAAAAAGTGCAGGCGGCTGGAGAAATTGAACGCTTCTATTTAGCGGCAGGCAATGAACTTTCCTTATACAACGGCAAACTTATCGCTAAACAGCCCTTTGTGATCTATATTGAGGACTTGCATGCGGTTTCCAGCGCGCAGAAAAATATTGCGCGCATGGTTGACGGACTCTTTGCCTTGGACGTAGGTTTCGTTGGTTTAGAAGGAGCGAGCGGTCCGTTGCCCGGTTTAGAAAAATGGCAAAATTATCCTGACAAAGAAAGCTTAATGCAAGCTGCCGGGTATCTCCTGGAAGGAGGGTTTTTAACCGGCGCCGAAGCAGCAGGTTTAAAATTGGCTCCGGGCAAAGCGCAATTTTTGGGTTTGGAAAGTCTGCAAACGTATTTAGATCAAATTGATTCGTTTAAAACCACGCTAAAAGAAAGCGGACCCGCAAAATCTTGGCTGCAAAAGATGGAACAAAACCTCGCGTCGCTAAAAGAAGAAATTTATAATCCGCAATTGCAAGAGTTAGATTTCGCGCGAGTCAGCTATAAAAATAAAAGCTTAAAGTTAGGTGGATATTTGCAGAAACTTGTGGATAAGGGCGAATTTAAGGATTTAGCGCGAGATTATCATAACGTTGAACTTTATTTGTCCGCCTACGCAATTGAAAAGAAATTAAATTTTAAATGGGTGGAGTGGGACCAAAAAAACCTTTTTAAACAGCTCACGGCAAAAATGGACGAGTCAAACTTAAAGGTTCTGCTGGAAGAAAGTTTGCTCTATCGTTTGGGAAAGATTGACTTCAAAGAATTTTATTCGCGATTAGAAAATCATTGTCAAAAGAGCCAGGTTCAAATTTCTTCTCGTATGCAGAACTACATTGATTACGTTAAGCTCACAGATAACATTGACCGAAACCTTTTTTTTGCGGAAACTCAAAAACTGGAACGCGCAGTTCAGGTTAAATGGATTCATGCCCAGGCCGAAGCGCAGGTCGCAGCGCTTGACAATGATTTAGCCTTGGCGCGCAACGCCATGCAGTTCGGCTTGAGCCCTGATGAGTGGAGCGAGTTTAATAAACGTGAACTTGAAATAGCCCAGTTGCGCGAACGGTTCGAAAATTTGCCAAAAAATCAGAGGTTAAAAACTTTTTCTGTCCTTGAAGTTGCGGCCGCTAAAAAACATTTAAAAAGCGCGGCGCGTTTTAGCGAACTTTCGCAAGAACGCGACAGCATTTTCGTGCATGGGATGATCTCCCATGGAACTAAGTTGCCGGGAAAAACAGGCATACTCGTGGCCGGCGGTTGGCACGCTCAGGGAATGGAGAAACTTTTTAAGCGGCACGGCATTTCCTTTATTACTTTGCGGCCGCGCATTGACATGGCTCAAATTTCAGGAAACGTTGAGCCGCTCCATTATTTTAATCGCGACCCATTGCCGCTGGAAAAACTTTTTGCGCAAGAAAAAGTGAGCTTAAACGCTCCGGTGCCATTGGGCTCGGTGACTACGCCTGTTTCCCAGTCAACGGAAAAAGTTTTGACCCGTGTTGTTCCTTTACTCAGTTTTAGCCGGGAACTAACTGCGGAAGAGCAAAGGGTAGTGGAAAGGTTTAAGAGCGGCAGGGCGTCCTTCCGCAAGCTTGGGGATCTGTCTTATAGCCTGGAAGATGGAATAGTGGCCGTGGTTAATCATTCGGATGATCAAACCCAGTTTCTGCAAGATCCATCAGCAGCGTTGCGCGCGGCTGGGATAGCCAATGTTCATGCTCTTCCCGAAACATTGGTTACCGGCGTTTTACAGGATCCTTTAGATCCCGGCAAAAGTTTGGGTGTTGCTATGTTCAAGGTTAGGGAAACAGTGTTGGATGAACTGCAAACGCAAGTCCTTTCGATAGGCCGAGAATCTGCAACTCAAATTGCCCGGACTCAAATAGGTGTTGCAGTTGTTAATGCGAGCCAGTTTCCAGAAAACCCGCAAGAGGCTTTAAACGATTTACGGGGTCAATTTTACAACTATATTCGAGAGTTCTATCGGGACGCGTTTAAATTTTATAACACAAAGGTCGTGCGGGCGGATCATCCGAACGCGCAATTATTAGAAGACGGGCGGAGGGCGGTTTCTGGCTCTACTGAACAGGGTGAAATTGATGAATCAATTTCTTTACTCTTTAGCGGTCAATTTAATCAGTATGCGCTGGCAAGGGCTTTGCGCCATATTGCAAATAAATTGGGGGATGCTTTGGGAATTAATACCGAACTGGGCGCTTTATATCAAGAGCTATTTGAGTATGGCAGAGTTACTCCCAGAACCTGGACGACGTTTAAGAGGGTGGTGCAGGTGTTGGGGCAAATTTTTATTCAGGACTTTAATGATCGGCAAGAGCAAGAAATTGTTGATGCTTTAAATATATACAAAAAATTGCACCCGGAACGGAACGTGAGTTGGGAGTTTAGAGCGGTGACTAAAGAAGAGAGCGAAGAGTCTAAAAAATCTTCCACATCAGCGCCTGCGCGGCGACTGCTCACGATCGTTGAACAGCTTACTCCTAAAAGGTTCTCGCGAGATTTGGCGGTGAGCGAAACCTTGGATGGGGAGACCTTGGTGTCCACCTATTACCTCTCAGATGTCGGGCAAAAGGGCGGCGCGGATATTAATGGCGGAACCGTAAAGCTTTGGATCTCTTCGGTAATGTCGGAAGAGGGCAGGAAAAGCAGTTCCGTTATTCAAGAACATACTGTGCGTTCCGGTCTCCTGGGAGTAAAGCTTTTGGAAGAGCAGGAGAAATTTTCCGCTCGATTTCGTAATCCGCAACAGGGAGAGTCCTCGGACAAAACCGTGGAGTCTGTTTATCGAGAAGTTGCGGGCATGGGACTTAGGCTTGACGAAAATTTAAGCGAGCAAGATTTTATCCGGCTGAAACAAGTAGTGGCGCCGCTATCGGTACAAGTGGACCCTAAAGTTGCGGTCGAATTTCCTGAAATTTTTGGCCTACGAGAGATCAATGGCCGTAAACTTGACGTATTGGGAACAATTGCCTCTTTTGCAGAACGATTTAAAAGATCGTTTTCCAGAATTCGGAAGGAAAGGTTGGCCCGCAGTCAAAACGGCACTCCGCAAGGCCATTTTTTATCGGCAGATTTAAACTTAACCGACGCAGACGGCGAAACCCGGAGCGTGGGCAGTATCCGCGAAGGTTTGGCCGCTAACCTTAGGTACATCGCTTCTAAGGGTGAGGATCAGTCCGGTTATAGGTGGAGTTTAAACGACCTAAGAGAAAGCTTGCCTTTGCCGGCAGATGTGGTCCGTCCGGGGTTACAGGGCACGGGTCCGGCTAGCGAGCTTGGGATGATGATCCGCGCCATTAACACGAGCGGTTATGCTAAACCTCCGGCTTCTTGGATGTTTGACGGCGAGGATGCGCGGGGAGTGTGGGACAAAGACTTTTATGCGCAGTTAAGAAACCTCATGCTGCTGTTAAACGGTAAACTGGAAGGTCAAACTTATAACAAAAATGGAAAAGAGTATCGGGTGAACGTTCCTCGCGATTCCTGGCTCACGCCTTTTTTCCGTATGCCGGGCTTACATTTGTCTGATGGGTCCATTCGACTGGACGGCCAAACTATCCCCAGCATGATCCCAGCTTTGATTATCCATACGCTGGGTAACTATAACGCCTTGAGCCACGCAGGTTCCGCGCCTTACTTTTATTTTCCGAAAGTGGATACCGTGGAAGAAGCTCTGCTCATTTCCAATATTTTAAAAGCCCTGGAAGAGACTTTAGGGTTGCCCCGAGGCAGCATTAAAATTGAGATGTTAAATGAGCGGGGAAGCTATGTGCAAAACCAGGAAGCGATCATGTGGGTTTTGCGTAAAAACCTGATTGGACCCAACGTGGGCCGCTGGGATTATATTTATAGTTTGATGCAGATGTTTATGGACCAAGGCGTGTTCCCGGACCCGGATAAAATTCAGATGACCCACCCGATCATGACCGAGTACACGCGGCGCAACGCGCTTCTAACCATGATGGCCGGAGGCTTCCCAATTGGCGGTATGTCGGCGGTGATGCGCAACAGCGCCCGCAGAGATAAGGACGATGCCGCACTGCATGCGATCTGGTTTGATAAGTTGCGGGAACGGCTCACGGGTTTGATGGTATATAAAGGCCATTTACTCGATTCTTACCGGCAAAGTTGGGTAGCGACCGTGGATGAAGCTTATGTTGCCGCCGGTACCGACCCCCTGAAAGCAGAGGTTGACCAATTGCAGGAGTTGATCGGGCAAGCAACGGACGCTGAGCGGGCAATTTTAAGAACATTGGGACTCTTGAACGCGGAAGATAACATTCAGTTTTTTGAAGTGACAGACGACTATTTGGCTGAACTTTATTCTGTCGAGTCATGGCAGAAAATTTTGCAAGTGCCGCAAGTGCCGGGGTTAGGAATTAACCAGGTATCTATTAACGGTTTAGAAACCGCGATACGCATGGCCACAGACTACATGTTCCAATATTTAAACGGTAACGGCGCCGCGGCCATTGACGTGACTGCTGGTCCTTTGGAAGGCACGCGCATGATGAACGATTTGGCCACCTACGAGATTTTTCGCGGATGGCTCTTAAGCGTACGTAAACACCGCCCGCGGATTGTGGCTAACGGCCAAACGCAAATTCGGGCAATTGACGGCAGCCTTGTAACTGTAAGCGAAGGACAGCCTGTAGATGATGATCTTTTGCTTGCGCTGTTGGGACATCGCCGCAAAGCCGCAGAACAGTATTTTAAAGAGCACCCGGAAAACCCTATGGGTTTTGACCGCAGTCTAGACTCTTTGTCTGTAGACGTGCTGACGTTACAGTTGGGGTTGCCGGTCAATGGGATTGTTCCAATTCCGGGAACCGAGCGCGTGGCATACGGCTCTAAAGTTCTTATGGCGCTAGTGCAAATGGGTTTGCAGGACGAAGTTCCTGCCTTGCGCGAACGAGGGCGCGCTGATATTTTAAACAAGAGTTACTCCGAAGTCCTGGCAGCGGTAGAACGGAGGGAGCTTGACTCTTCCGAGTTGGCAAGATATAAAAAATACCAAAATATGTTAAGGGTTATTTTTACCGGATCCCCGGAAAGAGTCAATGAGTTAGAGGCGGCAGGTGAACTTCCCGTTCGCGCGGCTGAACTTTACCGCGACATTTATGATTTGCCTGACCCCCAAGAAGCGCGCGAAACAGTTTTTGCTTCCCACTGGTACGATTTGCCGGCAGATTTGGGGGAGATGTCGGGCGCTTATTTATTTTCGCTGGTTAGCGATTTGTTAAATTCGGATAAAACGGCCAGCGGTTTTCTGGGGATTAGCCTTAAAAACTATTTAAATCGCGAGAACGTAAAAGATCAGGCCAGTGGTTACTTGGGGGAATGGGAAAATTTAAAACAGGCGGAAAAATCCAAGAAACTGAGTAAAGCCGAGTTTGAAAATATAAACCAAGGAAAGCGCCGAATCTTATCGCAATTAATTCAGTTGTTGAAAAAAGGCCTAAGATTAAACAGGTTTAATGAGTTGGCAATATATTTGGATACGTTGCAAAGCAACATTATAGAAAACAATGAAAGTTTGCCTTTAACCGTATGGGTTAACGCGCAGAAAGCATGGCAACATTTGCTTGCCGGTTTTTCTCAAATATTTGTTAAAACTGATATGGACAGCCGATTTAATGACGCTGTTGGGTTGGGCCTATCTTGGTTAGGCCAAGTGGGGATTAGGGTCTCTCGAAAGTATAGCGAAAAGGATAGCGAATCTGAAGCTGTTGAGACAGTTCTGCAATTAGACGACCAATTCACGGTGAATATAGTGGTCTCTGATCGCGGGGACGGTTCAGGTAAAGAGTTGCGCGCGGGTAAAAGTTTTGACCGCGCCAAATTAATAGTGCACGAGGGATTGTTGAGCGCCACGATTGTGTTGGAGCCTGACGCCCTGGTTTCCGGAGAGCTTGCATCTATTTTATTTGAAGAAATTAGTAAGTTGAACGTTTATAGGCGCAGTATTGACAAGGACCAAGATGAGGATAAAGCTTGGCAAGAAGTGGAAGAATTAAATACGAAATTTAGGATTTGGAATTCGCAAGGTGTGTTCCACGTTTGGGACCCGGCAAAATCAGAGCTAGTTCCTTCTTTTGAACCCCTTTCCAATTGGGAATCGGTTAATTTAAGCAGACATTTGGGGCAGATCGTAGGGCAAGACGCAGAGCTTGATGATATCAACGCGGATGTTCTTTTTTCGTCCTTGGGAACGCTCTGCGATGTTTGGGCGCATGACCCTGAGGCAATCATTGCCTTTACGGGAATTAAGGATCAGGACGAACTGGATCAATTTTTGCAGGCCATCCAGCCATTTACCGAGATTTTAAACTATGGGGCAGGGATTATTCAGCCGGTAAAAATCCAAATCCTGCATGACTTCTTAGCCCGGATAAGGACCGTATCCAAACATAAAAATATCCGAAAACTAATTAACGACCTCACTAGTCAAACAGCTTTACATGAATCTGGAGACGTGGTCTTGGACTTAATTCATGGGTTGCGGGTGATTCACTCTTGGGAACCGGCGAACTTAAACTTCTTGATCGACGAGTTCAAACACGTTGCCAAATTGCATACGGAGTTGGACCCCCGGCATGCGGTTGAATTTTTACAGAATGATGAGATTGGTTATGCCCCTTATTTTACGATTGCGACTAGTAAGGGCAGCGTGCGCGTCGATTTGTTAGCCACAAAGTTAGCCAGCCCGGACCAGCGTTCGCCCGAAGCTACAGTGGAAAAAACCGGAGAGAACCAGTATGTTCTAGTGATTAATCCCGCTATTTTGCAGCAAGATAAACTTTTGTCCGTCTTAATCGAAAAGTTCCACGTCATTGCGGCTTCGGTTGAAGAAAGAGATATGGATGAAGTTAAATCTCGCGTCATGCAAATTTTAGAAACGGCTAAGGAACGAAAGTTAGCTCATTATCCTGAACTTAAAACCGGGTTAAACCGTGAGGACGAGGCAACGATTGAAAAAGATTTAACCGCATCTTTAGGGCGGGTTCCTGACTTAGCAGAAATTGAAACTGAGCGCGCTAAAAGAGAAGCTAATGTGATCCGCGCTTGGTGGAAGGAACAGGAAAAACGGGGAAGGAAAATCACTCGCCCTTATACTGCCGAGCAAGTCGTTGCTTTGCGGCATAAACATGAAGGGCGGGACATGCATTTTCAAAACATGATGGCCTGGAAACTTTATAAGCGTATGCGCATCCATCAGTTGAATCGCACAGCTATCAATACTTTTGGACCGTTTGACGAAAATTCTTTAGAAATGATGGCGCGCGCTGGAATGGAAGGCGTTTATATTGGAGGGTGGGCGGAATCTCAACGCCGCGGCGTGCCGGACGAGGCGCGCTATAGCCATAATTACGTGGCAGAGTCCGGTCAAAGGCAGGCAATTTTAATGCACATGCACGCTCGCCATCAAAAAGCGGCCAGATCGGAAATGACCGAAGAACAAAGACGAGTTAAATCAGAAGTGGACTTCTTCATTCCGATTGTTGTGGATATTGATACTGGACATTTAGCTGAGTTGGAAATGGTCAGCGAATTTATGACTGACGGTGAGTATGCGACGCTTTATGCTGCGCTGCATGTTGAAGACCAGCCGCATGGCTGTAAAGTTTGCGGCCATTTGGGTGAAAAGGGAGTCATTGCTACGCAAAGCATGATTGATCGATTGGTTAACTTGCGTTTAGCTATGGATGTTCTAGGATTGGACACTTT
>JAHFBY010000346.1 GCA_023249835.1 Elusimicrobiota bacterium
TGCCCCATAATGGAAGCAGTGGGAACCTCCACCAGTGAGGGCGGAGGAGGAGCGCTAACCGGAGGGTTCGAAGGTTTGACCGGTTCAGGCGCAACCGAAGTAGTCACCTTAGGCGCTGGCGGTTCTTTGGCAATAGGGGGCGCGGGAACAGGCGGAACAGGGGCCGGCGGCGCAGCCGGAACGCACTCTGCGGACGCAGGGTCCCTCAACTTAATTTCAATGGTCTGCTGGCAATGGGGACATTCTCCGGATATAGAATTTACATCTTTAGGCAGATCTTCTTCGGATATAGACAGTTTATTCTTACAGGAGTTGCAGGTGATATCCATGGATGACTTTACTCCTTAGGTGGTTCCTTATCCTCTTCTTCAGCGTGGGCTTCGATGGTTAACCCCTGAATATCGGAAGTGCTCTCGCCACGCGACTGTTTGAGGCGGTCAATGCCGCGCTGCACAATTGGTTTGCGCGTTGCATAAAGTTCGGCATTTTCCGCGCTCACGAACCCCTCTTCAAAGGCCTTGATCAGGGCTTGATCAAAAGTTTGCATGCCGTAAGATTGGCCGGCCTCCTGTATCTCATAAAAAGTTTTGCCTTCACTTTCCCCCATAATGATCGATTCGCGGGTGCGCATATTGCTGCCCAGGATATCGTGGATGGCCAAACGCCCTCCTCCTACTTTGGGAACCAGGCGCTGTCCCACAATCCAACGTATCGTTTCCGCCAAGCGCTGCCGAATCTGTTTTTCTTCTTCCTGCTGAAACATACCAACAATACGGTTAATAGTTTGTCCAGCGTCGATGGTGTGCAGCGTGCTCACGACCAAGTGGCCTGTTTCCGAAGCTTTTAACCCCAGCTCCACGGTCTCCCGATCGCGCATCTCGCCCACTAAAATGACTTTGGGCGCTTGACGCAGTGCCGCTCGCAAACCATTGGCAAAGGCGTCAAAATCATCGCCCAGAGCCCGCTGATTGAACGTGGCCTTGATGTTGGTGTGGACGAACTCCACGGGATCCTCTAAGGTAACGATGTGGATAGATTTGGTTTCATTGAACTCTCTTAAGAGCGCCGCCAAAGAGGTTGATTTTCCGCTGCCCGTGCCACCGGTCACAAGGATCATCCCATTCTTTTCCTGCGTCATTTTATAGAACGCTTCCGGCAAGCTCAAGTCCTTTAATGTGGCGATGTGCGTTTCCAATTTGCGCAACACAATGGAGTAGTTTCCTCTTTGCGAGAAGACGTTGACTCGGAAACGAGCCTTGCCTTCCAGATAATAGGAACTGTCGCAGGAGCCTTGTTCCAAAAGTGATTTATAGAGTCGGCGATTATCGCTCAAAATGTTCAAGGCGAATATTTCTGTTTGAAAAGGGGTTAAACTTTCTATTTCTGGGTCCACCGAAATCTTAGTCAATTGACCGCTGGTCTCCACTTGCAACGGTCGGTCCACGGAAATGTTTAAGTCGGACACGTTGGGAAAAGTATAAAGCATCTTTTCCAACATATAATCGATCTCTGCTTTTCTCATATCAATATCCCTCCCGCTACCGCACAAACATCAGCCAAAATAATCTGCCGGGGGCGTTTTTAAAAACGGCAAAAACTTGGCTTTGTCCACGCACTTCTCAAAGGCCTCCTCCGCGCTGATCCAGCCTTTGGTGAGCAGATCCGAAATTGCATCGTCCAACGCAACCATTCCCTGCTTTTTGCCCGTTTGGATCGCGGAGGGGATTTGAAAGGTTTTATTGTCGCGTATGAGGTTGGCGACGGCCGAGGTGGCAACCAAAATTTCTAGCGCTGCGCAGCGACCCTTTTTATCTATGCGTTTAAATAAATTTTGCGCCACAATGAGCTTTAAACTTGTTGCTAAGGTATTACGAATTTGGCTCTGCTCGTCCGCCGGAAAAACTTCAATCACCCGGTCCACAGTTTTGGCGGCGTTGACAGTGTGCAACGTACCAAACACCAAATGTCCGGTGGCTGCTGCCTCCACCGCCAAACGAATCGTTTCCAGATCGCGCATTTCCCCCACAAGCAAAATGTCCGGGTCCTGGCGGAGCGCGCCGCGCAAGGCAGCGGAAAACGATTTAGTGTGCCGCCCCACTTCGCGATGGTTCACTAAACACCCATGGCTTTGATGTACAAATTCTATGGGGTCTTCCACAGTGATAATATGGTCCTTACGATTTTTGTTGGCATAATCTATAATGGCCGCAAGCGTAGTTGATTTACCTGAACCCGTGGGTCCGGTGACCAGAACCAAGCCCTTTTTATAAAGCGCGGATTGCATTAAGATGGGCGCCAAACCCAATTGTTCCGCTGAAAGCACCGTACTGGGAATCTGCCGAAAAACAGCGCCACAACCATTGCGTTGATTAAAGAAATTCGCGCGAAAGCGGGCTACCCCTGGAATTTCATAACCAAAATCCGCATCTCCCGTTTCTTCAAACAACTTGATCTTTATTTCCGGAGCGATTTCATAGAGCATGGATTTCAATTCGTCATTTTCCAAAACTTTATATTTTACTCGCTGCATTTCTCCATGCAATCGCACAATCGGCTGCTGTCCTGACACCAAATGCAGGTCCGAAGCCCCTTGATCCACCATGAGTTTAAAGAACGCATCGATTTTCGCCATAGCTTTTCGCTCCTGAAAACCTTATGTCCAGTAAAATTGAAAGTCTGCTTTTATATACCAGAAAGAAGGGTTTTTTTCAATAGATTTAGAATCAGCGGAAATAAGCCCCAAAAAAGCCCTGCTCGGCCCTTTGTTTATGCTATAATATTAAGAACACATTGGCTTTAATTTAAACGGTAACTACAAAACTGCAAAACTTTAAGTCTTGTGGTTTTATTTTTTTAGGGAGGATTCAAATATGGGTAAAAGATTATATGTGGGTGGATTGCCCTTTGCAACAACTGAGGACGAACTGCATTCTATGTTTTCCGCTTTAGGACAAATTGTCAGCGTGAAATTAATTATGGATAGAGATACCGGACAATCCAAAGGTTTTGCGTTCGTTGAAATGAACAACGAAGATGAAGCGCAAGCAGCCATTCAAAAATTTAATGGAACGACCATTGGTGCGC
>JAHFBY010000347.1 GCA_023249835.1 Elusimicrobiota bacterium
ACTTGCGGCCAAAAAGGGTAGGCAACGATATCGCTATAAAACATCAACACTAAATATTCAGGTCAATTGAAAACCACTGGTTTATTAACTTTGACTTGGTTGGCAATGGGCAGAACATGACTTTTTTCAACGGCAAAAAGACCAGTCCCGATTTGGATGACTTTCTCCCCGGCCACTCTCAAACTAAGCGCTGCTCCAAGTAGAATTAAAGACCACAAAATTTTGCGGTGATCCTGCCAAACATTTTTTTGTTTTTCCCAAATAAAATAGAAGGCGTAAGCAAGGGTCAAAAATATAGGGGGGGCACAATAATAAACCAAAGTGTTGATATTGGTTTTAGCCGCAGAAAAAATAGCGTAGGGAATACTTATCCAAAGCGAAATAATTAAAATGGACTCGGAACGCTTTTTATAGAGCGCATAATAAAATAGCGGCAATGCTAAAACTGCAAATTCGCCGTAATCCCTGGGAATATTTTTAATGTGGTAGAGCGGGTCCCATTGCCCGGTATATACCGGCAATAAAAAATGGATCATATGGTTTTTTTGTCCGGCTAAAAACTCTTTGGGCCAAGTGTGCGAGGCATAATATATCCAAGGAAAAGCCACGCAAAATGCCGAACCTACCATTACTGCAAAAAATAGGAGGTGGCGGGCCGTGCGCCTTTGCGGATAAAGCAACAAAGAAACTAATAGCCCCGCAACAATCAAAGATGGGAACGATTTTGCAAGTATCGCTAAACCTAAAGCAATGCCAGAAAAAGCCATCATTAGAACGGAATTTTTTTGCAGGGCTAAAACCATTAGCAGCACTGAAGCCTGCACAAAAAATAAGAGACTATTATCAATGTTGTCCATACCATAAGTCCCGGAATTGTACATTATGGCATGTCCGGAATAGGCGTGAATAGCAGCGGCAATTAAGCCGATATCATCGTGGAATAATTGTTTACCCAACAAAAAAGTTAAGAAGATAGAAAGCGTGCCTAAAATGAGGCTGGGCAGCCGGTGCGACCAAGAATGAACTCCAAATATTTTCATGGATAACCCACCTAACCATAAACCTAAGGGCGGTTTATGCAGCCACACATGGTTAGTGGTCCAGTCATCAGGGTCATAAGGAAGTAAGGGGTCAGCATAAAGCATGGGGACCCATGACCCAGTGGCAATATTTTTTTCCACTAAGGCGTGGTACATTTCGTCCCATAGATGGAGGTTAGGTTGACTTATAGCCCAACAACGGATCAAAAATCCGGTGGCCAAGAGAAAAGCCAAAAGCAGCTTCTTTTTAAAACTTGTATTACAAAGCATCAGACCATTTTACTTAATTTTTGGGAGCAGGGCGCAGATCGTAAATTAAAAAATCAGGGTCTTCTACCAACAGCTTAAAATGCTCTTTAAAATAAACCTGGTGCGCGTTCCAATCCGCGTAATTAGGAGTAAGATAAAAGCGGGCAACTTGCGGCAAGAGCCGAAGGTCCAGGTCGCTCATCGACTCAATCGGGCGAACCCAGCCCTTTCGCTTTAAATGGTAGAGGTGGAAGGGCTGGTTGCTTGAATTGATATAAAAAAGGTCTTGGGGAGTGGAGATTTTTGCCGCCTGCAGAGCCGCCCTCAACACCCATTTTTCATCTAACCGGTACCAATGTTTAATGCGCAAGGCCGCGTGGATCGGGATAGATAATAAAAGGAAATAAAATAAAACCCGCGCCCATTTGCGACCGCTCCATTTTTGCCAATAGACTTGCGCGCCTTGTGCAATAATGCAGGCGTTCACCGGGGCAAACGGCACGGAAGCATATTGGTGCACGCGCGAATAGTGCCCGCTGGCCAGGGTATAAACAACCGTGGCGCACAGCCAAACGGCTAAATACCCGTTATTTAAATTTACCGCCGCGCCCAACCCAAACAAAAAAAATAAAAGTCCGGCGTAGGTGGTCAACAGTTCAGGAAAACGGGAAAGGAATATCTGACTCCAAAATTCAAGGTCCCGCAACTCCACCCATAAATTTAATTCGCCGTGTACAATGCCCTGGCTGTTTAACAGCGTGGGAATGCCTAATGTAGTGTAATAATACCAAGCGCTCATGGACAAACCAATGATCGATATCCAAAGCCAAACGTCTAAGTTTTTTAATATCGCCGTTTTTTCTTTTTGACAAATGACCCAGACCGGCACGACCAACAGGAAAGTGTAGGGCAACTTTAATAAGCAGGCCAGCGCCAGCAAAAGCGCGCTCGCCCAGCCGTAAGGAAAAAATTTTTTCTGTTCTGTCCAGCGCAAAACGCAGTAAAAACCTGCTAAAAGCGCGGATATGGCCATGGACTCGGGCATAAACGCGCGCATGAAATAAATGCGCACCGGGATAAAACAATAGATCAATGCGGCGCCAAAAGCCGCGCTTTCAGCTAATAATCGCCCGGCTAAGAAGTAGAGCGCAACCGCGCTAAAGGAGGCAAAAAACAAAGAGACCACCCTTCCCCAACAGTCATGCACTCCAAATATTTTATATAACAGGGCCACCAAATAGCTGTAAAGGGGAAACTGAGTCGCTGCGGGGTTAGGGTTATGCCCTTGATAATCCACCTGGGGATGAAAAAAGTTCATGTCCGTTTGGGCATAGTTGCGGGCAATAGAAGCGCGTAAAGTTTGCGCCCAACCATGGTAATCGAGTATAGGATTAAATAGTCCCGGCAAATGGGTGGCCGCGCAAACAATAAAAATAAAGAAATATTTGTAGGATGAAAAATGACCCTTAAGCGATTTCATAACTAAATAGGACAGATTTTAAAGACAAATCTATTGATTTTTAACCATAGGATAAAGACTTAATTCCCGCATGGGAAAATCCTTATGATTATCGGTTATGAGAGTGCATCCATAGTGGATCGCGGTAGCGGCAATTAAAGTATCCGATAAAGTCAAAGTCTGTCCTCGTTGTAAATAATCTCGTTTCAAAAGACCCGCTTGCCGGGCAATGGACCAGCTCAACTCTAAACATTCCAAACTTTCCAAAAAAATTCTTGTTCGCTCCTCTTCTTTTTTCCTAAGGCCCGCATAAATTTCCGCGATATTAATGGAAC
>JAHFBY010000348.1 GCA_023249835.1 Elusimicrobiota bacterium
AAGGGTCCGGTCTAATTTTTCGGCATAAGATGTCCGACTTAAAAAATGGGTAGCCGTTTTTTTTCATTGGCCGTTAAGGTGTTGGCGGAAACCTCGGAAGTGACTCTGCTCATCTTCTTGATGATGATCGCGGTTGACGTGATTCATGTTTGGACGCATGGTCAACTGGCCCTTATTTTTCGCGGCGGGCGGCGCTGGCGCCAGTATGTTTTCGCTTCTTTAATCGGCGCCGCGCCGGGTTGTATGGGCGGCTACACCAACGTGTCGCTCTACATGCACGGTGTAATTTCTTTTGGGGCGCTTACCGGCTCCATGATTGCTGCGACCGGGGACGAAGCCTTTGTTATGTTGGCTTATTTTCCCAAGGCCGCAGTTTTAATTTTTGGGGCGCTTACTGTTTTGGGCATGGGGGTCGGTTGGATTACAGATGCGGTCATTAAAAAATGGTCTATTCCAACGGCGTTGGATTGTCAGTTGCAGCGCGTGCATCAAACCGAGGGCAACATTTTGCATTACCTGCAAGACCACGTTTGGACGCACATCATTAAAAAGCATTTATTAAAAGTTTTTTTATGGACGTTGGGAGCAATATTTTTGGTTGAGGTTGGCCTAAAATTCGGCAATTTGGAAATGCTTTCTTCGCAATATCCGATTGTGACTTTATTTGCCGCCGCGCTGTTAGGTTTGATTCCGCAATCGGGCCCGCATCTAATATTTGTAAGCATGTATGCAAAGGGGCTGGTTCCCTTATCCGTGTTAGTGACCAGCGCCATTGTCCAAGATGGGCATGGGATGTTGCCCTTGCTTTCCTATTCGGTGCGCGATTCAGTTATGCTTAAGAGCATTAATTTAGGGTTTGGTTTAATCATTGGGCTGGGCCTGTTTTGGGCGGGAAGGTAAGGAGGACTCTTGCAGGAGTCAAGGCGGTACGTACGGCTTAAGATTTTGATCCCTTGCGGGATACGTTCCGGGCAAGTTGAAACCAAAAGCGCTTGGGGCCATATCCACGATATTTCTATCGGCGGGGTAGAACTTCATTCCTATTTTCCCATCAGCAAAGGACAAGTCATTTTTCTAACTTTTAACGTTAATGATTCCTACAATTTTGTGAACGCAAAAAGCACTGTGGTCCGCGTTCGCGAGGATCAGGGGTACACTTTTGCCGGCATTGCTTTTGACAACGCTGTGGACAAAAACCATTTACGTGACGCGCTGCAAGCCATACTCGACCGGGAATAATTTCGTAGGACTGTCAATGAAGCCCTCCATTAAAATTCAATTCTTTCCTCTCAGCCGAATCCTGTTGGGAATTTTCTTCTTAGCGGCGGCAAAAGCGCGAGCGGTTAGTTCTGTCCCCGAATCTGCCCGCCCCTATGGCTTGGGCAACGCCTTTTGCGCCATTGCCAATGATTATAACGCGGTGATCTTTAATCCTGCCGGGTTGGACAATTTGGAACATGTGGAATTGTCCGGCAACGCCGGCCGTTACATCGCTTCCGCAAATACTCCACAAAATGAAATTCATATCGGGGGAGCCCTGCCCTTACGTTATTACAATGAAAGTTGGAAAGGCGGAGCCGGTTTTTTGTTGCACCGTTCCGGGCAAACCGGCAATGGAGCAGTGACTAACCTGGGCGTTTCTTGGGGAGGGAAACTTACCTGGGTCATGCCGCGCCGGCTTGTTTCCGTTTCTGTTCCAGACCAACTTTTAACCGGCATGAGTTTCCGTATTCGCGAGGTTCAGCATAGCGGCGCTGCTAACCGGGCTTCTAGTTTAGGTTTAAGCCTGGATATGGGGTGGATGTATCAATTTTATGATAAAGCTAAAACCAACAGGGGTTGGACAGTCGCCATGACGATTCAAGAGATGAATTCAAGTAGCGTGTCGGGTCCAGTGCTCATGCGTTTAGGAGTGGCTTGGAAAAACCCTTATTCTCTGTTGGCTTTGGATATCGGCGTGCAAGACGGGGTGTCTAGACTTTACCCGGGAGTAGAGCTGTCCTTTTTTCGTCGGCTGTTTCTGCTTCGTTTCGGGTCCGGCGAAATCGACGGCCAACCGCGCCAGTTGGTGGCCGGTATCGGCACGGTTTTGCCGCCCATCCAACTGGATTTTGCTTATGGGGTAAACACCTCTGACGCTTCCAAGTCCAACGACCGGATACTGGTTTCCTTCATTTATCGGTTTGACGCTCCGTTTCTTTCCCAATACATCTATAACGAACGATTGGAAAGGATCACGGAGTTAGAACAAATGGTTAACAATTTAGAGGCAAAGAAAGAGACTTTAGCGGCGGCAGTAAAGGACTATAAAGAGCTGTATAAAAATATGGAAAATGATATGGACAGGGAAGACGCGCGCACCAAAGAACTGCGCCAGCGGTTAAAAGTTTTTGAAGATGAAATCGCGGCTAAAAATAAGGAAAAAAATGCATTAGAAAAAGAGATCGAAACATTGAGAAAAATTAAGCGGGACCGTTCCAGCCAGGAAATAAAGCCAACCTTTGCGGTTAGGGAGCCGGGTTCCCCGGGCGGGTCCCACAAGCATAAAGTTAAAATAGGCGATTCTTTGCGCGGTTTAGCGGAACAGTATTACGGCGATCCCAATAAATGGCAGGTGATTTATGACGCCAATGAAAATAAAGTGATTCGCGGCGTGCCTAAAGAAGGAGAGGTGTTGACAATCCCCTAAAGGGTCATTTTCTTTCGTATGAATTTAGACAATAAGAGTATTCCTGACCTTCTGCAAGATTTAGAAGCGTTTGCGCGCGAGCCGGAAGCGCGGCAAACGGTGGAGGCTTTAAAAATTGGTTTCTCCAATTTTACTAAACAGAGCGCGGTGCAAAAGCAGATGGATGCGGACGAAATCTTAGTCTTGCGAAAATTGCTTAAGGCCGGGCCGGGAGACGTCTCCTACTTTTTAGCCAACTCAAAAAAAGAGTCCATCCGTTTGACCCGCGAACTTGCCGAGGCGCGTTCCAAGGCGCGTTCTTTTTCCGACAGGTTTGATGAAACCCAAAGAGAAGTCCGTCGTTTTGAGGACGAAAACCGCAAGTATAAACTTGAAATTGCTTCGTTCCAGG
>JAHFBY010000349.1:0-2666 GCA_023249835.1 Elusimicrobiota bacterium
GGGATGGACTTGGAATATGCGCCATGGGCGTGGGAGGAAGTTTGGATGTTTTAGCTAAAGATATCCGGCGAGCGCCGCAATGGGTTCAACGCTGGGGCTGGGAATGGCTATATCGCGCCTGGCAAGAGCCCTGGCGCTGGAAAAGAACGTTTAAGTTGCCCTTATTCTTAATTTATGCGTTAATGTATAGAACTCCCAAAGATTGATAATTGAGTTGATATTTCATAGAATGCCAATATGCGTTACGGTGTTTTTTCAGATGTCCACTCCAACCTAGAAGCGTTGGAGGCATGTCTACAGCTCTTTAAAAAAGAAAAAATCCAATCTTTTCTTTGTTTAGGCGATATCGTTGGTTATGGACCCAATCCTAATGAATGTGTGGACAAGATCGCTGGTTTAAAAAAAATTCAGATAACGGGTGGAAACCACGACTACGCTGTTGCCGGTTTAAGGGATACTGACTGGTTTAACGACTTTGCAGTTCGATCAATAAATTGGACAAAGCGCCAAATAAAAAATGAAAATAAAGGTTTTTTGATGCGGTTACCTCGATTAGTGGACGCATCGCTGTTCACTCTATCTCACGGCAGCCCGCGGGACCCCGTAGACGAATACATTTTGACCCCCAGACAGTTCCTAGACAACCTTGAATTTTTTCGCACTCCAATTTGTTTTGTTGGGCACACTCATGTTCCTAGTGTTTTTTACACAGACGCATTGGGCATAATCCAACAAAAACATCTAGACGATGCAACGACGTTTGAATATGACCCCCAAGGCAAAACAATTATCAACGTAGGGTCCGTTGGCCAGCCTCGGGACGGAGATAACCGAGCCTGCTGTCTAATCTATGACTCGGATAAACACACCGTACAAACCTTCCGTTGTCCCTACGACATAACCTCTGTCCAAAATAAAATGAGACAAAACCAACTCCCTCTGTTTTTAATCGAGCGGCTGGAGTATGGGCGATAAGGGGCGAGGCATGCCTCGCCCCTATAATCCGTGAAGACCCTAAAAATTAGCGTCGCGCTGGCTACCCTCACCCTTGCCCTAATCTCGCCCCAAGTTCAAGGCATGGGCCGGGTTTCGCGAACCCGCTATATTGAAAAAATAAATGAGTTGAACACTCTAAAAACTGAACTGGCCATTGTGCAAAAAGAGCTGGCCTTAGCATTAGCTCAGGTCCGGTCCTTAAGCAATGCCAACGATCATTTAATTAAAAATCTACATGCGGACGGAGGAACGCTGAAACAATCCATTGCCGAGTTGTTAGAAGAAAGGATAGAACTCATAAATAAAATAAAAAATATTTCTTTGGAAACTGCAAAAGAAAATATTAAAGATAAAAACCCTCCCAACGCTGACATTGAACTGAAATAAACAGCGCCCCTGTATATGATTCACGGTCAAGAAATCAAGGCTAATCACGAAAAGTGGATGAACCGATCTTTAAGTCTGGCAATCCAAGGACTAAATGGCGCGAGCCCTAACCCCTATGTCGGCTGCGTGCTGGTAAAA
Source organism: Elusimicrobiota bacterium (assembly GCA_023249835.1). Classification (GTDB taxonomy): domain Bacteria; phylum Elusimicrobiota; class Elusimicrobia; order 2-02-FULL-39-32; family 2-02-FULL-39-32; genus JAHFBY01. The sequence goes on from JAHFBY010000349.1 coordinate 1,522, forward strand.
AATAATCGTTTAATTAGTAAAGGCGCTCATCTCCGTTTTGGAGGGCCGCATGCGGAAGTTAACGCTTTGCGGGCCGCTGGCCCAAAAGCCAGGGGATCTAAACTCTACGTCAACCTTGAACCCTGCAGCCACTGGGGAAAAACTCCTCCTTGCGCGGATTTGATCATCCGTTCAGGCGTGTCCCAAGTCATCGTGGGAATGGTGGATCCCAACCCTTTAGTCCGGGGCAAGGGAATTGCTGCTTTGCGGCGAGCCGGGATAAGAGTGCTCACAAGAATCCGCAGCAAAGAGGCCATGGACCTTAATCGTTCATTTATTAAATATATAACCCAAAAACAGCCCTATGTTTACTTAAAAACCGCTTGTTCATTAGACGGTAAAATAGGCAGCGTGAGCGGACAATCAAAATGGATCACCTCTGCTGAGTCTCGCGCCTATTCGCATGGATTGCGTTCGCAAATGGATGCGGTTCTTATTGGCGCAAACACATTGCGGAAAGACCGTCCCTCATTAACCAGTCATGGTCAAGGCAGAAACCCCGTGCGCGTCATTTTGACAGCCTCCGGACAAATACCCTCGCCTGCCGCTCCGCCGGACCAGGGGTCCGTGACTTGGGTTATCCACTCCAATCCCTCTTTTAAATTAAAAACTACTCCTGGAGCTGAATGGTTCTACTTGCCGGGAAACTCAAAAGGCATCCCTTTTGCTCGCATATTAGATTTTTTGGGTAACCGCGGAATTTCTCGGTTATTAATTGAAGGAGGCGGAACCACAAGCGCTGCGGCATTAGAATCCAACTGCGTGGACGAAATTATTTTTTTCTATGCCCCAATTTTGATCGGCGGCAAAGGAGCAAAATCCGTTTTTGACGGCAATGGATTTAAGGACCTACTCCAAGCGCCTAAGGTGCAGGATCTGAAAATTAAAAAAATCGGACCCGACCTAATTCTTAACGGTAGAATTAGGTCGCAAGGTTAAACCATGTTTACAGGAATTATAGAGGCGGTAGGGAGAGTTAAATCAGTGGAACTTGGGGATAGCTTAAAAATTGAGATCCTCACTCCCTTCCGCGATGTAAAACTAGGCGAAAGCATTGCGATTGATGGCGCTTGCCTAACCGTAATTAAAAAAACTCAATTAGGAAA
>JAHFBY010000349.1:2676-3069 GCA_023249835.1 Elusimicrobiota bacterium
GTTCTAAACTTTGAAGTGGCCGAGGAGACGTTACGTCGAACCGCAATTAGGAGCCTTAAACTCGGAACGCGTGTAAACTTGGAACGTTCATTAACATTAAATGCGCGCTTAAGCGGACACTTTGTCTTGGGACATGTGGATGGGACCTCCGTTATAAAAAAAATAGTTTCGCAAGGGACGTCACGACTATACTGGTTTTCTTTAAACTCAAATCTTGCTCCATTCTTTACCTCCAAAGGTTCGGTCGCCATAAATGGAATTTCCTTAACCATCGTTGATATAAACAAACAGGACTTTAGCGTTATAGTATTACCCTACACCATTGCCCACACGTCTTTAGGGACCAAAACTTCCGGAGATGTTGTAAATATAGAAACCGATATTCTTGCAAAA
>JAHFBY010000350.1 GCA_023249835.1 Elusimicrobiota bacterium
CTCAAAAGGATAAGCTCCCTGTTCCGATCATCGCGGCTTTGCTGCATTATCAGTTTGTCACGATTCATCCCTATTACGATGGCAACGGACGCACAGCCCGATTATTGGCAACGTTTATTTTGCAACGGGATGGATACGGTCTCCACGGCTTTTTTTCAATGGAAGAACACCATGCAAAGGATTTAGCAAGCTACTACACTTCTCTTTCAGTTCACGAACACCATAATTACTATGAAGGCAGAGCCAATGTAGATTTAACATCGTGGGTTAAATATTTTACCACCCTGCTGTCAGAAGTTTTTGCAAGAGCCAAAGGAGAAGCGCTCCAATACGCAAAGAAGGGCGTGCCAGTAGAGCCGGAAAAGCTACGTGGGCTGGATCGCCGTGCTCGGATTGTGCTTGGGCTCTTTGCAAAGAAAGACCGCATCGCTACGGAAGACATTGCCAAAGTTTTGGGATTATCAAGCCGAATGGTTCGGGTTCTTGCCCAAAAGTGGGTTTGTTCCGGCTGGCTGATTGTAGCTGATAGTGCTAACCGATCAAGGGCCTATAGTTTATCGGTAAGTTATCGGCAATTTGTTGGCAATTTATCGGCAATAGATGAAAGGTAAGGACATTTTTTGGTTCCAGATCCCATGGCATGATTTTAAGATAAAATGCGGGCTGTTTTTATTGAGCGGGGACGACATGTTTAAGCTTTCCGGCAAAAGCAATTTCTACAAGCGCTTTGCGCTGAGAGGGACTCTCTTTTTCTTGCATCTCTTGGGGAAGGTCTTCCCGCTTGCCCGGCCTGCCCACTGCAACCATTGCTTCTACCGCATAGTCTTCCGGGGCGTCTACGACTAAACGTGCTTTTGAAAAGTCAAAGCCGGCCATTCCATGTAGGACGAGTCCCATGATCGAGCCTTGCAACGCCAGGCTCATCCAGGCGGCACCCGCGTCAAAGGAGTGCGTGGCGGAAGGTTTTTGGTTGTGGTCAAAACTTTTTTTGGAGAGGATCACGATCAACGCTCCGGCTTTTTCTGTCCACTTTTGGTTGAACTCGCCCAGGAGTCCAAAAAACTCTGGCCACGCCGAACTGTTTTTTAAGGCATAGATGAAGCGCCAGTGCTGGTTATTGAAGCAGGATGGGGCCCAACGCGCCGCCTCAAACAAAGTCATGAGCTCTTTTTCAGAAATACTTTCTCCGGAAAGCGCGCGCCGCGACCAGCGTTCCATAAATATCGGGGATATGGGGTAGGTTGAGCTTCTTGTAAATGCGGGTTCAACGGTTTTATTAATCATCAATGCGCCATCCTTTTTTTATGGGTCTTCACGGATTAGTGTGGGTGAATTTCAACTTTTTCGCACAACCCCTACCATAATAAATTATTTAACCCGGATTTTGCAAGGCATGTTTTAGTTTTACTGTGACATTAACACGGTTGAAGCTTCTGCCAACTGTTTGGCAATGCTTTCGCTGACTTTAATGCACTCTCCTTGCGCGCCCAACAATAACAGCAAGTCAAAATCTCTCAAATTTAACGCCTCCGTGTTCACATTGTTTAAGGACGCGGTTAGAAAAGCGGCCTTTTTGCCGCGCCGCAGGGGATCAGCCATTAACCATCCATAGAACGCCTGCAACACCAGTTTTCCGGAACCGTCCAGCCAATCTTCCTTGGCCTTAACAAACCGGCTTTCTAAGGACCCCTTATCTAATCCTTGGGCGCGCAACTGTTCCAACAATAACCCCGTATCCTGATCCTTGTTGACCACAAGCAAGAGCTCTTGTCCCGACTTTTTAGCAAAGCGCGCTTTACCCAAGTGTTACGGAGCGCTAAGCCTATTGTTGGCTAATGTGTATCTGCATGAAGTTAATGTTATTAATTTGCATATTGCTAATTGATTATTTATCAGGTATACTTTTACTATGACGAGAGTTGTTAACGGCATAAAACCGCAGGATATATTGATCTTGCTCAAAATATTTGAGTGGAAAGACCGGCCATCTTGGCGTAGTTTAGATATGGCTCGAGAACTGGGACTTTCGCCTTTTGAAATAAGCATTGGATTGGAACGTTGTAGATGGTCAGGATTTTTGGATGCCTCGAAACGGGAATTAATGATATCGGCATTGTTAGAGTTTATTCTACATGGACTTAAATATGTTTATCCGGTTCAACCAGGTCCCCTTTGCCGCGGCATCCCTACAGCTCACTCCGCTCCACCTTTAGCTGGAAAAATTGTTTCTGATGAATCCGATGAATACGTGTGGCCAGACGAGAGCGGCGATCGGCGGGGGCAGGCGATTATTCCCTTATACAAATCCGCACCGCAAGCGGCAAAAAAAGACCATCAGCTCTATGAACTTCTGGCTTTGATAGATGCCATACGAGTTGGACATTCACGGGAAAGAGCATTGGCAACTCAGGAACTTAAGAGACGTCTCTTATGAAACATGGGGTCCACATTGAAATGCTTGCCATTGTCGCCAAGGGGTTGGGCGATCTTAACAAGCGCGTGGCTTTTGTGGGAGGCGCTTCCGTGGCTCTTTATATCACCGATGAAGCGGCTCCGCCCCTACGATTCACTGATGATGTGGACTGCGTCATTGAAATTTCCAGTCAAATGGAATATCACAAACTCGAAAAAGAGCTGGAGAAACGCGGTTTCAATAGACCTCCTCTTTATGAAGAAGGGCCCATTTGCCGATGGCAATATGCCGGTGTTAAAGTGGATATGATGCCAACGGACGAAAAAGTACTCGGTTTCAAAAATATTTGGTATTTGGAGGGATTAAAACAGGCGATTCCACGCGCTTTGCCGGACGGCAAAATTATTCAGGTTTTCTCCCTACCATATCTTATCGCTTCTAAGATCGAAGCGTTTCTAGACCGAGGAAAAGAAGATTTTATAGTCAGCGCGGACATAGAGGATATTGCGGCTCTTGCAGATGGCTGTTTAGAATTTCGCGAAAACATCATAAATGCGCCAGATGAAGTTAGAACATACCTTAAGAAAAATTTTAGAAATTTTTTGGATTCTCCAATGTTTTTGGAAAGCCTCCAAGGACATGTGCCGGAGCCCG
>JAHFBY010000351.1 GCA_023249835.1 Elusimicrobiota bacterium
TTACGGATTGATGGATTGGTTTAAAGACTTAATGGACGATTTGACTGAAAGCAAGCAAATTGATCGTGCGGTTGAACTGGCAATAACATTGTCCAAGCTTGACAGCGTTAATGTCGCCGCTCTTTTGGTAAAGGTGGCTTTAATTTTGGCTGAGGCTGGACGAACGGAACAGGCGTGCCGGCAGTTGGAAGAAAATCTCCGAAGGTTCCCGAAATACTATTGGGTTTTTATTAACGCCGGTCATAGCTATTACGTTTTAAAAAATAATAAAGCTGCCGAGAAGTGTTATAGGAAAGCTATGGAACTTGCTGATGAGCAGATGGATTATAAATTTGCAGGCGAAATGCTCATTGATATTTTTAAGGAAACTGGAGAGGACAGTTATCGATCAGCTCACTCATCATGTTTTCCTCCCGCACTGCCAAACTATTCGAACGCGAATATGGAGGTAGCCTTAACTCCTGCATAGAAAAACTAAGAACCTTAGTTGAACCGCAAGCGGCAGTGTCTGAGTTACAGCCTATCCTAATAGTATTATTGTAAATTAGAAGGATAACTTCTATAATACAAAAATGATCCCCAGACATTTTTACCATAGGTTTAACGAACTCCTGAGCTCCTTTCCAATAGTGACGATCCTTGGCCCTAGGCAGTGCGGGAAGACAAACTTTATAAAAAAAGCGCTCCCGAGTTGGCATTATCTTGACCTTGAAAAACCGTCTGATTGGAACTATATCACTCAAGACCCCGAACAAGCTTTTAAGGATCTTAAATCTGGATTCATTTTGGATGAAGCTCAAAGCGCCCCAAAAATTTTCAGCGTATTGCGCAGCCATGTGGATGAAAATCGAAAGGCGCGCGGACAGGTCGTGCTTTTAGGATCAGCGTCTCCACAGTTAATCCGGCATGCATCGGAAACCTTAGCCGGAAGGACCGGATTTCTAGATATGACCCCATTCCAATGGCAGGAAATATCCAAAATCAAAAAGACCTCTTTGGATAGCTTATGGTTGCGCGGCGGATTTCCTGATGCATATTTAGCGGTATCCGACCGAAGGAGGTTGGATTGGTTTGAAGCCTACACGCGAACTTTCATTGAAAGAGATCTTTTCAGTCTCGGGATGAAGCTTTCTCCTCCCATGATGCGCAAATTAATGCACATGCTCGCCAACTATAACGGCGGTATTTGGAACGCTTCGCAAATCGCCTCGTCTTTGGGAACAAGTTATCACACGATTAATAATTATACAGATATTTTAGAACAAACCTATCTGATTCGAAAACTGCAACCTTATTACTCCAATATAGGTAAACGTCTGATAAAAAGTCCAAAGTTATATTTTCGCGATACGGGATTATTGCACTTTTTTTTAGGCGTCAATAGTTCCTTGAGCTTAATGCGTTCGCCGGTTCGAGGATCAAGTTGGGAAAGCTTTATTATTGAGCAGTTGCTATCACTTTTAGCCGTACGCTATCCGGGAACTCAAAGCTATTACTGGCGCACCAGTTCCGGAGAAGAAACCGACCTGCTCATCGATTTTAAAGGCAAACTCATTCCATTTGAAGTCAAACTTCATACTGCGCCGCAAAGGTCCGACCTGCATGGGCTCTATTCTTGCATGCATGATTTAAAGTTGCCCAATGGGTATGTCATTTATCCTGGTGAAAAAGATTGCCCTATTGGGGAGGGAGTTAAGGCTCTTTCCGCAGCGCGTCTATTAAATTCTGATTTTAAATTAAATTAAATAGCGAAATGTTGTAATAAAAAGGCCTCAGTTAGACGTTACGCTAAGAATAGTGACATTTATTGATAGATCGGTCGGATTATGGCAAAGCAGAATAGTTTAAAGCGGCGGGTGGCGGCGGCTTCCTTTAGCGGGGCGTTGGCGTTGGGAGTTCTGTTGACTGCGGTTTATATCCGTTGGGAACGGGATTATCGGTTGGAAGGGGCACAAAACGAGATCCGCAAGTCCGCGCACTTCATTGAACCGCAGGCTTATTTGCTTTTAAAGGAACCAGAGTTGGGAATGATCAACCGCTATACGGACGTTGCGGAAGGCATTGTCCGCAAGGGTGACTTCTTGTTCGTGGAAATATTGGACGCCAAAGGACGCCGGATAGTGCCGCTCGTTCGGGAGGGAAAACAGGCTCCGCGAATAAAGTCCGTGCAAAGCCAAAGCGCTGAGAAAGCCTTCTACCTGGGGGACAACTACATCATCCGCAAGGAAAGTTACGATGATTTGGGCGCGGTGCTCGAGGGTGTATTCGCGGTTATGGACCAAAATAAAATTTTGGGCTACGTGGTGCTTGGAATCAGCATCCAGCCAATCAATAACGCTTTTTACCGATCCATCCTTGCCGCCTGCCTGCTCTTAATTTTTTGCCTTTGCCTTTCAGGTGTTTTGGTTTGGAAAGCAGCGGAAAGGTCGGTTCGACCAGTGCTCGACCTGGTCTTGGCCGTAGAGACCTGTCGGGACGCAGAGAGCCTAGAGAAGTTCAACGTCCAAGGGTCTAGCGAAGTGACGCTTTTGGGGGAACGAATAAAAGCGCTAATGGCTGCTGTGCGCACCAACGAGGATCGGATGCAGCGGCAGATCAATTTGGAAACCAACCACTTCCGCAAGACGCAAAATGAGATGAAGATGATCCTCTCAGCCTTTCGCAAGCTGAGTTCAGGGTTTGGCCTTAAAGAATCCATGCGCGATGTTTATGACTTGGCCAAAATCATCATCGCTTGTCGGGAAGTCCGAGTGGTGTTGTCTGCGAGTTATGACCATCGGGAACTAATCCCCATTTCAGCGGAGTTGGTCCAGGAACTCTTAACCGCAAGTTTAAAGGAGGATCGTAGAGGGGCCGGAGATGGACCTTCTCTTCGGGAACCCCATTTCCTAGTCTATCCCAAACCGCTTTCCGGGGAAGACTACCTGCCTGTTTCCAGGCAATTCATTTACCGGTTTCTGGAAAAAGACCATCGGCGCATTGAGCTGTTTTCTGGGGAAAAGGTTCAAGAACCCGAAGAAAAATCTCCGCGTTCATCCCAAGCCATTTGCCCCTTGATCTC
>JAHFBY010000027.1 GCA_023249835.1 Elusimicrobiota bacterium
CTACGCTGCGAACAGGCTCTTCATTTCCCGCTGTATCTTTACTGCGAAACTGAATTTGGTGGTACCCGTCCGTTAAGTTCAACGGTATAGTTATTTCCCGTTCAGACGCCCCATTTTCCCAACTTTCCATTGTAAACGCGCTTGAAGAGCTGTCCAACCGATAACCAATTCCTGCAACCCCGCTCCCAGAAACGTTCCCCATCCGGTTTAAGGCGCCGTCCTTTGACTTTAACTTTATTCCTTTAGCCTGGCTTAAATAGAGCAGCCCATTTTCATCCATCTTGCTGCACAACGCTCCATCCCCGCCTGAACTTTCAGGACAATCCACGCTTAAACTTGTCACCGGCGCCTTCGCATCTTTAACGAACAGCCCGAACAACGATAAACCCGGAACAGTTGCCGTCACCTTATTGCTTTGCTCATCGACCTTAGCCTTGGTCAACAGGTTCCAGGTATGCGAGCCTCCTTCCATTTTAAATTCATAGATTCCAAAACTTGATTGTTTTTCCAAGTCCGGCCCATAATCGCAAAACCGAAACTGCATCGTTGCTTTACCAGGAATTTCGTGCATTCGGCCCGGCGAAGCCACGTCAAAAATCGTTGCGCACGACCTCATTCCTTTCTCTTTTAAACATACCGTGGAAATATTAAGTTCAGTCTGCACTATTTCTACCGGACTTTTAGCGGCTTCCGTCACCTCCATACCGGAAACCGTCGAAGTAAATGTTATCGCCGGCGCTCCTTCCGTATAGTCCGCGCTCCTCACTATGTGCAAGGTTTCCACTGGACCGACGCTCGCTTCTTCCGAATAGTTTTCCACCTCGTCTTCCGCGCTCAACTTAAATACATAGCTCACTCCATCTTCTAACCCGCTCACGATAAAATTAGAAAGCTCTCCCGCGGCCAACGGTAAAGGCAACCCCTCCAACTCCACATCGCTCTCATGGTAACCCATTGAGTTGTGGTCATTCATTCCCATGTCTTCGTTCTCAGAACCTTCGGAATAAACTTCGCTTACCTTTAAGCGGTACCCCATAGCCTTGCCTACGTACCCATCGTCCCCCACGGCGGTCCAACTCAACTTTACCTGACCCTCATCCGAGCCAACCTCAGCCTTTAAGTCCGTTATTTTTCCCGGCGCGACGGGGTCCACAGTTGCAAAATAACCTAACTCAATCCGTGATCCGTTAGTTATTGATTTATTTTCCATCACCTCAACGCTCGTTTCACCAATAGTTAATTCAGCCTCGTTTTGAGCTGATGCTCCTTCTGCAAAACCCTGCGTTCCCCCGCTAGCTGCGGCAAAAGCGCACAAGATCCCGCGCCGGGCAGTTGTGTCCACCAAAAAGTCGTGCGTATAAACCGCCCCGCCCGCCAACACTTCAAGGAAGTTGGTCCCATCGTTTAAGTTCGCCGTATCCAAATGCAGCTCATAGCCAATGCCCGCAATAATTCCTGTAGTGACAAAGATTTGTTGATTCGCTTTACCTTTATTAATGATAAAGGTAATCGTGCTCACGGAAGGGTCAGAAGTTTCAAACTCGATCGCCTCATTAGAGTCATAGACATAACAATGGACCGGAACCACGACTTCGGGCACAGTAATGAAAGAGCCGGTTGTAAAAGAAACTAATCCTGTCTTATTGGTTACAGTAATTTGATAGTAGATCGTAGCCGGCGAAGGCAGTTTTGTAATCAAGACGCTGTGCAGTTTGGCCAATTCGTTCGACGTGACAACAGGCAAGGATCCCGAACTGTTAAAATTATTTGAACTATACTTGACGACCCCAGTCGTATAATCATCGTTCTGCCAAACGATCCGCGCCACCGTAGGGCTAACGTCCGGCACTGACGCGCTCAAAAATTGCGCGCTCGTGCGGTCCAGCAGCACCGCAGCCTTGGCAAAATCAGGCTCCGCTTCAAAGTTCCCTGCAACGTCCACGGCTTGCGTGTAAAACTCATAACTACCATCCACAGCGGTCGTATCTAAAACCAACTCCGGATTAAACTGAAATGTCCCGCTGTCATACTTCACGCCATTTAAAGCGTGCGCCTCTAATGGGCTTAATGTCCATGGCCGATCCCCATAACCGGTAAAATCCCCATCATCCCCAGCGTCCCGCCTATACCACAATCGGGTCTCTTTTACTCCACTGAAAAATTGTTGATCCGTGGATTCATAGTTAACCTGTAGAGGAATAGCCGTTGTTGTTAAATCTAAAGTCCAAGTTTTTGATTGCGGAATTTCATTATCGTAACGTAAAATTACGGACGCCGCATTATCTTTTAAATTATTCTTGAATCCGTCTTCCAGCCATACTAATAAATGGTTTTCCCCGGTAATCAAATCATCAGCATCGGTGATTGATAATGATGAGATATTTGTACTATAAACAACCTCTTTCCCGTTCAACTGAAAATATGAACCATTTATGCCGGAAGGGTCTTGCGGATTTTGCCATTTAATTAAAAAAGAGCGCCCATTTTGCCAATCGGATGGATTCTTCCCATTAACAGCAATATTTATTGGCGCTCCAGGCGGAGTCTCATCTTCCACAAAATATTCGGTGACTTTAGTATAAGCGCCCGCTAAAATAACTCGATTGCTTGATGGAATTAGTACAGCATCTACTTTGGGAAAGTGGTTATTAAATAATATCGTTCTAGTTGAAATTAAAGACCCGGAAAAAGACCATTGTCCTGCTTGGGGGTCATAAATTTCACTGTCTTTTTCATAGCCGCCCGCAACTAAAACTTTCCCATTTTTCAATAATACCGCAGCATGCTGCATTTGCGGTTGTTTTAAGGAGCCGGTTAATTTCCACTGATTCATGATTGGGTCATAAACCTCACTCGCGCTAGCATTAGCAACCAACACCTTTCCATCAGCCAAAAGAGTTGCAGTGTGATAAATTTTTGGGACATTCATACTTGCAACTTGACGCCATCGCCCATTAGCAGGATTATAAATTTCACAAGTTTCCAAAGGATGGTTAACTAATGCGCCAACTCCCAACCCACCTGTTACCAAAACTTCACCATTAGCCAATAATGTTGCGGTATGCAATAAACGTGATGTGCTCAAAGACCCCGTATTAGCCCACTGGTTTGTTTGAGGGTTATAAATTTGGCATGAACTCAAAGCAGACTCTTGATATTGACCACCCGCCGCTAAAACAGTGCCATTTGTCAGCCTTGTCAAGGTAAAATATTCTCTTGCTGGATTCATTAAAGCTGTATACTCCCACGTCTTAGTCGCATATTTGTAAAGTTGTGCACTATTTAAATTAGACCCCCACCCTCCAGCAATAAGCACATTACCGTCAGCTAATGAAACACCGGCATGTTTACCGGCATGTTTACGCGCTGCTCCTCTGGACCACAAGGCTGTTTTAGGATTATATAATTCTGTTAAAGTTGATGTGTTTACGAGCAATACTGTTTCATCGGGTAACAAAAAAATATTGGGCGGTCCGGGAATAACTTCCAAATCGCCTATTTTAGTCCAAACTCCAGGCACAACTTCAGGAACAGACTTATAATCAGGTAAAGGCGTTGCGCTCACACTCCCATAAACTTTAAAACCATCATTACTAAAACTCAACGCCGTATCAACTTTCTCATTGGAATCTATCAATGTTGCCTTTAAGTTAGTCAATTCGCCGCCATGACTTTGCGTTAAATTTAGCTCAAATGGCGCAGAACATGTTTGGTTTGTTAACACTGGTGTTTTACCGGAATATCGTTGCGAAGTGACCACGCTATGTTTCACATTGCCGTACTGAGGAACACGATATTCCACATTTAAAACTGCGCCTGGATATTTAACGTTACATTGATTTAGAAAATCAACTCTAACATTACCTACATTATTAAGTATCACACCAGTATTGGCAACACCGCCCGCAGGTTGTTCAACAACGCTATTCCCATAGGCTGGCGGGTAATAAAAATATTGCGCGCCATACTCAACCTTCCTTAGAAATCTATTATTTTCATAAACAGTAGCAGAATAATTGCATGTATACCCTGAATGATTTTCGTCTCTTGGCAACAACACAAATTCTTTAAAACGCAAATTTAACCCTTGATATCCTATTTCATTATTAAACGTCTGGCTAACTGAGGCCCCATTGCTCGAAGTCAAATCAAACGATGTAAACGCATTCCCAGTATTCTCATTTTGCGTATAAACTTCAGTTCCACTAAAATCCGCTATCCAGTTAACAAATGAATTTGCGTTTGAGTTTTGCGATTGAACTCCATCGCTAACAGCTTGGCTGGAGAGGCCTGCGCCATTAATAGCCTTAACCGTAGCATAATAAGTCTTAGTTAAATCTAACACATGATCATTTAAAATCGCGGACTGATTAAAACCAGCGCTCGTAAACGGGAGGACGTCCGTCCCGCCAGGAGTTGTTCCAATTGCATATTGATACTGGCTAATACCGGATTCCGGATCTTCAGCAGCGCTCCAATTTAAAGACAGTTCACTGGCGTTACATTGATAAGCATTTGCCATCTGAACCGTAAAATTTTCCGGCGGCGTAAGATCCTCTTCGACTATAATGCCCGGCGATCCGGGCAAACGAGTTTTAAATGAGTAGGTCGGCGAGACAAATTCATTGCCAGCGCTGTCATAAACTCGCAAACGATAAAAATACTCTGTTGTTGGCGATAAACCTGCCAGCTCCAACTCTTGATTTGCGCTATTAATGGATACAAAATTGTTCATATTATTTTTAGTTAAACCATATTCAATTTTACCCGTTACAACCTCATTCACACTCCATTTTAAGATAGCTGAACTGTAATTTAACGCTTTCAAACCTAGATTTGAAACTTGGGGCGGCGCCCGATCAATTACAAATCTCAATAACCAACCATCTTGAGGATATGCCTCATTATCAATATTTTTAGCCATAATTTTTATGTAATGCTGGCCGTCCACCAAATTTGTCAAATTAAGCCCGCTAATAATAAACCTTATTCGTCCCTGCGTAATTCCATCCTGCTCACATCTAACAGTAGGTTTCCCGGATAAGGGGTAGCTTAAATTATTTCCCGTTTCCCCTTGTTGAAGATAAGCGCTATTTGTTGCCTCCTCGCCCAACCTTCCACCAAATTTGAATGCGACCTTGCTTAACGAATTGCCGCTAGGAACAGCCAGTTCAACAGCATTAGTTTCAAAACCATTAGGTAAAATAAAAACGCGCACCTGATCCAAATCCAAGCTAAATTCAGAGTTAACAACAAAACGGATTTCATAATTACTCAATTGACTGCTTAATATAGTTGGATAAAAAACAGACGGTTGTTCAAAGATGGGAAAATAAAGCGTTGAATTATGTTTCACGTATTGGAATGGATTATTTTTATAGTCAGATTGGTTGTTACGATCAGCCAACTGCAAATGGGCATGGTTTCCGGTTGAGTGACCCGAATTACCAACAGGCCCGATGTATTGACCAGCTAATATTTTATTCCCAACTCTAAACTCGGCACCATTAGGAGCAACAATATAATATCGATCTGAATCGTTCTTAGGTGCGTTGTTTAATTTCAATTGGAATCCATTTGACTCTAAACCCGCGGACACATCATTAGAGTCGTAAAACATATGCATATAAATAAAATCATTTTTGGAAATATCCCCCGCAACTCGAATCCTCCATCCCCCTCTATCGCCATCATTACCCTTAATATAGACAACCGTGCCTGATTCCACTGCGGGTATAGGCGTCCCATAACTTTCTCCAAAATCTATTCCATCATGAAAGTCAAAGGCTCTATTTAAAATCCTAGGCCCAAAACCATCTGTTATACTTGAAAGCGGGAACGGCGGATCCAGATCAATACTACGGCTACCGGCATTAGAAACAATCAAATACGGAAAAACCAAAACTATCGCTATTTTTAATTTCAATCTATTTAACATAACCTTCGCTCAAAACCTGTTTATTGACCAACTGAACACTTTGCAAAAGCTCATCGTGTCTGACATCGGCCTTATATATTTCATATCTGCCGTTATCATCTATTGAAAACATATCGTCACCCTTAACGGTTATTTTCTTCTGCGTTATTAGGTCAAAAAACACCACCACCCTATCGCCCGTCACAGAAGAATAACTCTTTACGGCGCCATACCTGCCGCTATCAGATAAAAAACCTTCGGATATAAAAAACTCTTTATCAACCGGCTCCATGAGCAAATGACCATTTGCATCATAAACCCTGGGCAGATACCCAACGCCATCAATGCTGTAATATCTATCATCACTAAACAGCGAGTCCTTGCGGGCTTCAAAAAGGATCACAGTTTCTCCATTAAGAGAAGCGCAATAACTTGAGGCGTGTTTTTTTTCCCAAATAATTTTACAGTCCAAATTAAAATACTTAAACGTCCAATCCCATAAAGAAGCCTCGGGTTTTCTTTCAACATTTTTTTCCAATACCCATCCCGCTTGACCATCAACAGATTTTCCACCGGCAACATCTTTAAAAACACCTAACAATTGCGGAAACTCATACTGAGCCTCACCTTCATATGGAGCATGACTAACACCTAAAGCAAACTCACTTAGAGCAGACCTATTTGCGTCAATACATGTCAATGAAGAACCAACTTTAATCCAACCGTTATGAATTTCTGCCGCACTTAACAACAACGGCATAAATGGACTTAAGTAAAGAAAAATTTTTAAAAAAAGATTGTTCATAGCTTTCTTTTGGTCCTTTATTTTTAATATTTTAAAACTTACATTTACTTAATCTTAATTATTTTTAAAACTCCGACATATGCTGGGCGAGTATCCTGTGATGAGGAAGGCTGAGAATTTGTGTTTGGAGAGGAATCTCCAGTATTTGATATTGATGATCCATCCGTAGTCCCCACAGTATAGGGTGAAAAAAGAGCCATTGCTAAGTTTTTCCCTTGCCAGTTAACATTCCAATTCTCTAGCCCAACTAAGTTATATAACAACCTACCATCATTTCCATCTGTATCGCCTCTTCCCAAACCACCAACCTGGTTTCCTGAATTTGAATATTTATCTTTCAATGTGCTTTTAATACTCATTGCATGTGTATGGCTCATGGAATGATTATGTGCGTTAACCGTATGAGAGTGAGAAAGATTTACCGAATTTGAGCCTCCGGTTTCTCCAATACGGCTAGTGCTCACCCCGTAAGTAAACTTGTCTATTAGATTAGGTGTATTTTTGTTATAAAATGGAGACATTGGGTCGGTAACTAATGAGCCATCACAGATTTGATAACTGTCAGGTACTGCTGTTACTGAGCTTGGTCTATACCAGTCAATTATTGTTCCAACAGGTATTCCATTGCCTGATGTTATAGCAAAAGGAACAGATACAAGCTGCTGTCTGGGCAACATTTCCGGTTCCAAAGAGCCGTCTTCAGCTTGAACTCGTATACCTAACCACCTATCCGAATCTGATAAATAGTTATTCAATAATTTACCGGCATCATCCTTTCCATCCGGGGATCCCAATTTTACGCTAAAATTGCCGTTTCTAACATTAACAGCATTAGTTCCAGAATAGGTCTTGGACCATAAGGCGCTGCCGCCTTCCGATTGGCTATATAAGGAAAAAACTAAGGTGAAAGTGCCATTGCGGTTCACATGATCCTTATCGGTTAATCGACCCTGTATATTAAGAGACGTTGGGACAGATGCAACAGCCACAATCGGACGCATGTAACTTGACACCACAAGCAGTCCCATAAGCACGAGCCTGGCTAACTTTTTCATAATTTCTCCTTGGAAACGTAATTAATTTTACTGGGGATTATTTTCACTACTAAAAATTTTATGTATGGCCATAGCTATATTATGACAACATGTTGATTCGTGGTATAGAACATTATTGCGGGGAAAATTTTAACTCGGTTTACTATATGTTAATTTTATATAAAGAATGACTGAAGTATGCGGGAGTGCAGGCAAACGCTTTTTTAAAATGACGAATAAAATGGCTTTGGTCAGCAAACCCCACTTCGATTTCATTGAGCGGAGTTCCTTTTGCCAGCAAAGTCTTGGCTTTAAATAAACGTACTGATATTTGATAGGCATGGGGTGGAAGCCCGTACTCCTGGCTGAAGGCGCGTAAGAAATGAAAACGACTTAATCCGGAAAGTTTGGATAATTCTTCCAAAGTTATTTTTTCCGCATAACGCTCTCGAAGAAAGTCTCTGGCGCGTTCCAGAGCATCGTGGCGATGAGATTTAAATGTAAAAGTGGGCTTTATTTCACAATTATTGAGAAGAATTTCAATACACCGCATTAAATTTGTTTGACGCTCAAGGTAGGTGGCAGGTTGTCGAAATGAACGATGAAACCGGTTAAAGGCATGATAATAAGCAGGGTTGGTGACATTGCATAATTTAATGGCTGGCAACCCGGAAAGCCCCAATTCCCTGGCAGCGTTTTCAATAGTAGTAGGATTAATCATCAGCACCTGAAAAGTTCCAGGGTTATGCATCTTGGTATTGGCATGGATTTCTCCAGGCTCCATAAACATAATGTGATCTGCAGGCGAGACATATTTATTACGACGGTAGACCCATTCGGCGTATTGATTGGTAGGATCTCCTAATGGGGTGCAAACAGTATAGGTCTCATGGTACACCCGCCATAATCGAGTGCTATTTTTAGCCCATATGAATTCGAGATTTGGAAATTCTTGAGAGCGATGCCACTGGATATTTTCTTTTTCGCCTTTTCCCTGCATGGCCTATTTCTCCTTTCAGTATGGCTTTTTTTAACATAAAGAAGACTCAACGAGAGAAAACCCTGATGTAAAGTGCTAATATTAAATGACATTAATTAAATTAGATTGCTGGGTTCTAGGGTGCTTGTCAATTATGAATTAGCAACACTGCGCATAATAATTATAGACTCATTATGCTAATTTTTCTGGTTTACGGTATAGAATATTATTGCTATTTTACAGCTTAGTTATTATAATAAAAATAAAATTACGAATGCTTAAACTTTTTGTAACACTCCTGTAACTATTTAATTTTTGAATGACCCTCGGCGAATTCTTTTTGTGGTGATTTCGCGGAACCATCGTTCGATCATGTTCACCCAAGAACTGGACGTTGGAATAAAGTGCAGATGAAAGCGTGGATTCCGTTTTAACCAGTTTTGAACCCGTGGATGTTTGTGTGTTCCATAGTTGTCGACAATCAGATGGAGCGTTAAATCCGAAGGAGTTTTGACGTTGAGGATCTGTAGAAACCTTATAAACTCCTGATGTCTGTGACGCGGCATACAGTCTCCGATGACGGTTCCATCGAGCATGTTCAAAGCGGCAAATAGAGTGGTCGTGCCGTGCCGCGAAAATCGTGAGTTTGTTGGGCGGGAATTCCCGGGCGCAGGGGAAGTAAGGGTTGCGTGCGTTCGAGCGCTTGAATCTGGCTTTTTTCATCCACACAAAAGACAATGGCTTTGTCCGGAGGATTCATATAAAGACCCACAACGTCGTGAAGCTTTTCTAGAAATTGTTTGTCTCAGCTGAGTTTAAACGTTTTGACCAAATGAGGTTTGAGATTGTGCTGGTTCCATATACGCTGGACAGTCGCTTTGCTGATCCCGTAGGCTTTGGCCATCATGCGCGTACTCCAGTGAGTCGCATTGGGGGGTGTAGTGTGAAGCGTAGCATGGACAATAGCAGCAACTTTTCGTTGCTTGATCCTTGGAAACCGTCCGGGGCGAGGAGCATCTTTCTCTAACCCGGATAAGCGGAGGGCTAAAAAACGTTCCCTCCACAACTGAACCGTGGGGTGGGAAACGGTTAAGCGTTTGGCAATAACGTGATTGAAGACTCCATCTGCCGCCAAACGGATGATCAGGGCTCGTTGGACCAAACGCAAGAGAAAACTCTTCCGACGCGCCCATCGGTTGATGGTGTTTTCTTCT
>JAHFBY010000028.1 GCA_023249835.1 Elusimicrobiota bacterium
TTTTCCGGATCTCCGGCAAGAACCCCATATCCAACATACGGTCCACTTCGTCTAAAACCAAAATTTGTAGATCCTGAAAATTGATGCGCGCAGACCAAATATGGTCTAAAAGCCGTCCGGGCGTTGCGGAGATAACGTCTAATCCGTGCGAAAGCGCGCGGATTTGAGGCTGCATGGGAACGCCTCCATAAATAGCGGCGCCGGCCAAATGCACGTGGCGCGAGAGCGCGGTAAAATGTTCATTGGACTGAGCGGCTATTTCCCGGGTTGGGGATACGATTAAAGCGCGGACGTTCCGGCTGCTTTTTGATTGCATTAACCGGTGCATGATGGGCAGTACAAAGGCCGCTGTTTTGCCGGTGCCGGTTTGGGCGCTGCCGATTAAATCTCGGCCGGAAATAATGTGCGGAATCGCTTGGGCTTGGATTGGGGTTGGGCGAATAAAACCCATCTCGTGGATGCCTTTCAAAATTCTGGCGTCTAATTTTAACGATTCAAACGTAATTTCTTCGCCTGAGTCCAACAAAGGATTTAAGTTCATTATGTCTTTACTTCCTTATAATAGGATATTTTATTGTTCATTTGATTGTACTAGGTTTGGCCGTCGAATACAACACGCACGCCGGTTTTGTCTTAGAATCAAAAATCGGGTTATCACTTTAAGTGATAACCCGATTTGATAATAGAATGTTAATCCTATAAAGTTATTTCTTTTTTGGTGCTGATTTCTTTGCTGGTTTTTTCTTTGCTTTTTTTGTAGCCATGTTTGGCCTCCATGTCATGAGAGATCTTTGCTCTCGATGATATGATGATTATAAACATTAGTTAGAGTATAATCAATAAAAAAATAAAAAAAATATTTTTTTCAACGCGCCGCCGCGTCTTCTAAAGAGTTAATGAGGTCAAAGAGTTCCGCGCTATTGCGGGAAGCAAACACTTTTGTTCGTAGCCGGGACGCTTCTTGAAATCCCTTTAAATACCAAAGACAGATTTTGCCCATTTCCCCAATCCTTAAATTCAAACGTTCGCCGTCAATGTCTTTAGCCAGTAGCAGGTGCTTTTTTAACGCAGAAAGTTTCTCTAAAATATTGAGCCGCGGCGTCCAGAGTCCGGTCTGCAAATAGTCCTCCACTTCCTTAAAAATGAACGGGTTTCCAAAAGAGCCTTTGGCGATCAAGACCCCGTCCGCGCCGGTCAAGTCGAGCATTTTTTTTGCCAGGGGAGGGTTTAAGACGTTGCCGCTACCGTAGACAGGAATGCTCACCGCTTGTTTCACTGCTCGAATAGCTTCGTATGAAACTTCGCCATAGTTTTCTAAAGCGCGCGGTCGTCCGTGCACAAAGAGCGCGGAGGCTCCTGCAGATTGACAGCCTTGCGCCATTTGTACGGCTTGGGGAATGTCCACTCGAGTTAAACCTACTCTCATCTTTACGGTAATGGGCACAGGCAAACGTTCCCGCAAGTAAGCGATCAGTTCATAGAGCGGGGTAGGGTTTTTAAATAAGCAGGAACCGACTCCTTTTTTAAAAACTTTTCTTGCTGGACATGCCGCGTTGATATCTAGAAAACGAATGGGAGATCTTTTTAATATAATTTCTGCCGCGCGCAACATAACTTCCTGATCTAGGCCAAGGAGTTGGGCAGCGATCGGTTGGTCAGAGGGCGTTGTGCGCAAAATTCGGTTAGCTCGCGGTGAATCGTAAACCAGAGAGTGCGCGTCAATCATCTCAAAAAAACAAAACTTGGCGCCGTATTCACGGGCAATAACACGGTAAGCCAGGTCCGAGCAAGCGGATAAAGGGGCGAGGATTATTCGCGTGCCGATGTTGGGCATAATTGGTTTATTGAGAAATGAACGTTGAACTTTTAATGAAATGAGTTAATTCGATTTTTCCGTTAAACCGGATCGGCGTTTGGCGTTGGTTCTGTGGTTGTTTGCAAAAGGTCTGGGCCAAAACGGTTTTCGCCATTTGTTCCCTTATAAAAACTAAGTTCAATGGCGGGCCAGAGCAGTATGATGGGAATAAATCCAATCAGAACAAAATATCCGGAACGGTTTCGGTCGTGCGCCCGTTTTATGGAAAGCATGATTGAAATGTAAAACGACGAAACTAAGAATAATATGTCAATGCCAACCATCACCGGATTGCTGTCCATGGACAGAGTGACGGCTTGGAGGATTTGTACGAATATAAATAACACTAAGTTAATAAGAATAAAAGGTTTGCGGTTGATTCGTCCCTTGGCGGAAAAAAATAGTTCCTTATTTAAGTAGATCATAACGTTCCTCCCCAATGGATGTGATAGCGGCTTTAGAATAACTCATTAGTGAGTATAACAGGGATGTTTAAATATTCAATATGGGATTGCCAATCAATTAATGGTTGTACTTTTCCACAAACTGTTTGATGCTTTCAATGTTTTCCAAAATAAGCTTGGCTTTTTTGACGCCGAATTGGAATGGGAACTTGTCCTCTTCCGAATTTTTGATGACGATCATTGGGTTTCCCTTATATTCCGACTCTGAAACGATAGACATGGGTACAGCCTCCTGTCTTGAAAAATATGCAAAGCAACGCACAGTTTAGTATTATTTAGGGATGTTTTCAATATATGGATAGATTTGAGGAAGAATCCTCTTTTGAATGTCCTTGCTGTATGCAGGCCAATTCGGTTATGGTTGATTTGACCGCAGGAAATAGGCAGCAGTTCGTCTATGACTGCGCAGTTTGCTGTCGGCCGATACTTATTACATTGGCGCTTGAGGATGGCAGTGTTTGTGAGTTTATGGCGGAGAAAGAATGATCCCCGGCAATGCGCCAATTATGAACCGGATCGGAGTGAAAATATTTGTGCTCATTATTTTTTTTATAGCGACTATAGCTTTGGCCGCGGCTGGGGTGCGAACTATTATCACGCGTATAGGATGGGAAGAGCAATCTTCGCGCCAAAGTAAACTGCGTTATGAGGGGAACACTGAATGGGTGTTAGGTATGCGGCATTTGCCTAAAGAGTATGGGGTTAGTTTGCCGGACGATCTATTTGAATTGGTTAAATTGCTTAGGAAGAGTGAGCCGAAGGTTCGTAGGCGAGCTATTAAAAAGGTGATTTACAATAGTAATCCCTCAGCTATCATGATTTTGCTTGCGGCCACGCGCGATCCTGATGCAGTTGTTAGGGAAATCGCTCTCAGCGCTTTGGGCGATCGGAAAAGTGAGGCGGAAAAAATTGTGCCGGCGTTAATAAAGTCTATAAATGATCGAGAAATTTATGTGCGGCAAACCGCGGTTTTAGCGTTAGGCAATTTTGGGGGATTGGCTAAGACGTCCGTGCCGGCTTTATGCAAAGCGTTAAAAGTCCGTGACTCTCATTTTCGTATGGCGGTCTTAATGACGTTGGGACGAGTAGGGGTGGGCGCAGGATCGGCTGTGCCGGAGATTACGGTCTGTTTGCGGGATAAATATCCCGGCGTTGTTTATGCGGCGGTTAACGCGCTGGAATCAATTGGGACAGCGGACGCTAAAAATGTAGTGGAGCATTTTAAGGGCGTTCGTTAAGGGCACATTAATTATGCGTAACTCAAAAGTATAAACAATTTGTTTGGGATATATCTCCATATTCCTTTTTGCAGCGTGAAGTGCCGCTATTGCGCTTTTTCAGTTTTTCCTGGACGGAGGAAAGACGCTGGCCTTTATTTGCGCGCTTTGGCAAAAGAGATGGCGTTGCGCCAGGGTTTAAGCGTAGACACGGTATATGTGGGCGGCGGGACGCCGTCCCTTTTAAATTTTGAGCAATGGGAGACCCTGATGTCTGGATTAATAAACCATTTTAACCTTGCTGCGGACTTGGAGTTTACGGTTGAATGCAATCCTGAAAACGTGTCTATGCCATTGTTGAATGTGTTGAAGGGCGCCGGGGTTAACCGCCTCAGTTTGGGATTACAAACTACGCAGAATGAGTTGCTTGAGAAAATTGGAAGGACGCATACCTGGGAGAATTTTTTACAAGCTTATGCTAACTGCCGCGCGTCCGGTTTTAAAAACATAAACGTTGATTTGATGTTTGGCCTTCCCGGCCAAACCTTTGCGGATTGGCAAGAAACTGTGCGGCGCGTATTGGCATTGCGACCTGACCACCTCACTTTTTATCCGCTGGATGTGGAAAAACGGTCTGCATTTTATTTCGACGGTGTGCAGACAGATTCTGATCTCCAGGCGGATATGTATGAGTGGTCTTGGAACGTAATTGATTCTGCCGGGTACGATCATTATGAAATTTTTAGTTATGCGTTGCCGCACCATCGGTGCCGGCATAACATCAAGTATTGGACCAACCAGCCGTGTGTTGGTTTGGGTTTGTCCGCGGCCGGGTACGATGGGGTTGCGCGCTACCGCAATACGGAGAAGTTTGACGATTATCTAAACCTCTTGGACCGAGGCTTGCTGCCTATAGTAGACTCTGAAAGCCTGCCAGCGGAAGATAAGCTGAGGGAGTCTATGCTTGTGGGGTTAAGGTTAAAGGAAGGGCTTAAATACACTCCAGAAATCGAAGGACTTTTTGGTCCTGTATTGCAAAGGCTTGCCACTCAGGGCTATTTACGCATAGCCCAAAATCAAAGGCGCGTAACAGCCACCTGCAAGGGGTGGCTGTTATCTAATTACGTTTATAGTGAATTGCTCGCAAATTAAAAATATAGAAGGACCGTGAAGCTAAAACACTAACTGCAATAACATCCTGCCTGAAGGCACTACTTGCCGGATCACTGTTCCTACGCCGCTTTGATCGGGTTGATCGGTCAATACGTAATAACCCAGCTTATTTTCCACAGACACCGGCACGTCAACCTGAATGGGCGCGTCAAAGATAATCTTTAGGTTTTTTTTATGGAACATTGTGATGGAGGGAGTAACTTCATGGATCGGGTCGCGATTCTTAAAGATTTTCACGGTGCCGTTGCCGGATTTGTCGTCTGGGAAAACAATGGCGTAGCGCAGGGCAACGCTCCAGGGCGATTGGTGGTAGCCAAATTGAATGCGGGCGCCTGTTGCCTGCACGTTGCCGGCGCTGTTTTTATACAGGCCATAGTTCGCTTCTCCTTCCACCGATAATAATCCGGGACCAGCGTTCACTCGGTACACCGCGTCTCCGCCTGCTTGCCAGAGGTCTCCTAACAAATAATTAGATCCGCCCGTAACATCCTTTTGCGTGATGAACGGATTCCAGTTAGAGTTGGTGAGGAGAGACTTTTCCACTGGTTTGACTTGCAAAACAGTGGAATGTCCAACCCTGCTGTCTTTGATGTAGAGCGCATTGGCAAAGACCGCGAACCCTGGTTTCATTGGCTCCAAGGACACCTGTTTAGGATCAAATAAATCGTCATCGATCCTGTTTTTAATCCCGGCGCGCGCTGTGATTAAGGGCGCTCCTAATGTTAAGGGAATGTCGCGGATGGGATTGTCTCGTCCGGCGCCAGTAAAGATGCCTAAGGTATAAGCATAGCGGTCGGCATTGTCATAGAGCGCAACGCCTACGTCCCGGCCGGCATTAAACGGCGCTGTCATAATAGAGCGTTCCGCAAACAGTAAACTGCCGGAATTGGTTAGCCGCTCTAAACCATAGGGCACCTTGAATTGTCCAGTTTTCAAATAGGCGGTGCCAAATAAGGGAACGTCCATGTTAAAGTCTAAAAGGCCTTGGGAGGCGTTGGCTGTGCCGCCGGAAGTGGTTTGTAGCCCCTCTTCGCCGCCAAAGGCCAATTCCACATCGTATTTAATGTCGTTGACATGGCCGTTAAAGGCCAGGCGCGCTTGTTTCACAAATAAGTACAAGCGCAAGTGGTCACGGAATGGGTCTTCCACGTAATTCGTGAACCCGAACGTTTGCAAACGTCCATGCATGTTCAATGTGGCGTCGTCCTTACTTACCAATTCGATGCTCCATCCTGTTTGCGCCATGATAGCGGCCAAGGCTAGTCCGGCAATGCTGCGTATGATCCTTTTCATTTTCGTGTACCTCCTATTTATTTTATGGTGGATTTTATAAACATTAAATTGAACCCAATAACAACCTTGTCCTCAGTTTTAAGCGAACCCATCATTAGGGTGGGGGGCGTGATCCCGAAATCGCTCATGAACAGTTCTTTCGTGCCGCAAAGCAGGGCCTGTTCTCCTGATTGGATTAATAGCGCGTTAATTTCAACTTTACGGGTAGTTCCGGCCACAGACAAATCTCCTTGTCCGACAACATGAGTTTTGGTATCCCCGCTTTTTCCTTTAATAATTTTATAACCGCTCAGTTGAAACGCGATTTCCGGATCGCTTTCAATTTTTAAACAGGCGCGCATCTTTTTATCCAAAAGGCCAGAATGCGATTTAAGCGAAGCGACTGGAACGCGCAGGGACAGCGCGTTCACGGCATTGGACTCAATTAAAGCGTAGGCCGTTTCTTGAGCGGAGCGGTTGGACGAGAGATTGGCAATCGCGTTGATCACGGTTGCGGTGCTGGAGTATTTGTGCAGCGTAGAATTGCCGGATAGCCAAAGGCGACTTTCATTTGTCGCCAGCGTTAATTTTTCTTCAGCGCAGACCAAGGGCGGGCGCACGCCGGTAAAAACTGAAACGATCACGCCCAATCCAAAAAGGAAAGTGAATATTCCGTGTGATGTGGTTTTCTTGTTCATTAGATACCCTCCGCTCTTACTATGAGGATATCATCAGCGCTAAAAGAAAACCATGATTTAAATCATAGAGCTGAATTTTTTACCAGACCGTGTCAAAAATCTCTCCTGTGCTCCGTCATTCCCGTGAAAGAGACTGGGTCATAACGTTCTCACCAGTCTCGTCATTCCTGCGAAAGCGGGAATCTAGTGACTTTAAATCGTTTAAAGCCACTGGATCGCACTAAAGCACGAGAGTGAAACTTCGTTTCCTCCAGCCCTGCGGGCGATGACAAAATGTAATTTTGACACAGTCTGAAAGCAGGAATAACGGTATTTTAAAACCTTTTCACCGCAATCTAATTATCTAAGGCTTGCAAGTTGGCGAGTGAGTAGCGATTACCGGCTACTTCACCGGCCGGTACAGCTTCTTCCAGTTCAATAATTTCTGCTGCGTTTAAATGGAGCTGCGCTGCATGGACATTTTCTTCCAAATATTTTATGCGCTTGGTTCCGGGAATTGGGGCGCAGCCCGGAGCTTTTTGTAAAACCCAGGCCAAAGCGAGTTGACCGGGCCGGCAGAGTTTGCGTTCAGCAATTCTTTCTAGCCGGTTCAGCCAAACCCGGTTCTTTTGCATGTTTTCCGGAGAAAAGCGTGGATAGCGCAAGGGGCGGGAATCATTTGGGCTCAAATCTTCACTCTGATTAATCGTTCCGGTAAGAAATCCCCGACCTAAAGGGCTGTAAGGCACAAAGCCAATACCCAATTTTTGCAGTAGCGGCAATATCTCCCTTTCCACGTTACGTTCCCAAAGAGAATATTCGGATTGCAGCGCGGTGAGGGGATAGGTTTTGTGCGCACGCTCAATTGTGCGGGGCGCGGCTTCCGAGAGCCCAACATACTTTACCTTGCCCGCTTTAACCAGTTCCCCCATGGCGCCCACGGTCTCTTCAATGGGCACGGTTTTATCCACGCGGTGGAGGTAATACAAGTCAATGCAATCTACTCCCAAGCGCCGCAGCGAAGCATCGCATGCTGCGCGCGCATATTCGGGCCGGCCATTGACTTGCAAAAGGTTAGGTTCAGACTTGCTGCGCACCATGCCGAACTTGGTGGCAATAAAAAATTGATCGCGTTTGCCGCGCACGGTTCGCCCGATCAGCTCTTCGTTGGCTCCCAAGCCATAGGTATCGGAAGTATCTAAAAAGTTTACGCCCAGCTCCCAAGCGCGCAGGATCGTACTCGCTGACTCTTCGTCGTTGGGCTGGCCGTAGAACTCGCTCATGCCCATGCAGCCCAGGCCCAAAGTGGAGACCATTGCCCGGTTTGAACCCAGGCGCATTTGTTGAATAGTCATTAGTTTTTCTTCATTTCTTTGCTTTTTTTATTTCTTTTCCATCCATTTATTATACTTCTTTTTTTGCTGCATCAAGGCATGCATCTGGCTGTGCACATCTTTCCTAATTTTCTGAATTTCGATTTGCTGTTCTAAGGTGTGCCCTGGCCCCGGCCAGGTTCGCGTAGGCAAGTTCAAAACCGGGTTTAGCTACAATCGCTTTTTTATAATATTCTATCGCTCCTTTCCAATCTGAGCGCAGTTCGCAGATTTTGCCTAAATTCACGTACGCGCCCGCATATTCGGGATCAATACGCACGGCGTTTAAGAAACAGCCGTAAGCTTGATCAAAAAGCTTTTGCGCGCAGTAAACTAGGCCAAGGTTATAGTGTCCTTTGGCGAAAGAGGGATCTGCGCGCACTGCTTTTTCGAAATATTCTTTTGCGAGGGGCAAGTTTTTTCTTTGAAAATAAATTGACCCCAGGAACGCTAGGGCTTGGCCATAGCGCGGGTTCAGTCGGACGGCCGCTTGAAATTGATCATTGGCTAGGTCCAGTTTCCTTTCCGCTACGAAGTTAAGGCCTAGATTGAAGTGGGCGAGAGGGTCCTGGTCGTTTAATTCCAGGGATTTTTTATAGTTTTGTTCCGCAAGGCGGTAATCTTTTTTCTGATAGTAGATCGTGCCCAGGTGAGAGTAGGTCACGGCCAGGTGCGATTGATAATTGAACAGCGGTCTCGTACATAGCCAAAAGCTTGCGCTGAGAATGAGGACTGCGCCAAAGAGCTTTAGCCATTGTTTGTGAACCGTTAATTCATAAAGTCGTTGTCCGGCAAAACCCGCGAAGGGGATTAAGTAGACCAAAACCGGCAAACGATAGCGGTCCGTGACAAAAAATATTAATACGGAAAAGATATAAGCGCCGCACAATGAAATCCATAGTAAGGTTCGCGGGTCTCGTTTATTACAAAGGATTAAGCCCAACAATGACAGCGGAGCGATTAATCCGAAGGTGGCCAAGGGCCAACGCATCATGGTTTTAAATTCATGCTGAAAAAAATTTAAATTATAATTGTCCGGCACTTCGTATCGATTGAAAAAGTAAGCTAATTTCTTAAACATTAAAACAGCCCAGTCCCAGGGGTGAGCGAAAATATAACGGATCGCTTTTTTGCTCCAATAGGAGGAAGCTTCCGAAGGGCTTAGTGGTTTGCCCAGAGCCTGTTCCGCTAAAGTTTGGAAATAAGCTTGTTCTTTATCCGGGGTGAGGTAAGAGGGGTCCATCTCCGCAGGATAACTTAAAACTCCGTTGGCTTCGGGGTTATTGCCTTGCCAAAGGGTAATCCCTCCGCTGCCAGTGGTCAGCACGACGTCTTTGCCAAAGTAATAGTTGGCGGCGCTGACCGGCAGGATCGGTAATAATGCGCCTAGACTATAAGCTAAAATCATTGCAGCGCGTTTTCTTAAAGGAAGAGCAAGGGTCAGGAAGGCCCAAAGAGGGACGATGGGTAACAGAAACAGCATGTTTCCGCGCAATAGGACCGTAGTGCCAAGAAGTCCGCCGGTGAGAAAGAAGAGGGGCTTGCTTCTTCTCTCATGCGCCGCTAGACTTGAGAGCGTAAAGAGCAGAGAAAAGAATATTTCCCAAGTGGACTTTTGCAGGGTCGCAGTGTTAAAGATGAACGGCAGATAGAGCGCCGCGATTGTTCCGGCAATCATTCCTGCGATATCGCCGAACAGTTTCCGGCCCGCAAGGAAAAACAGCAGGCAACCAGCGCTATCTATGGCAATTTGGATCAGATAAATTGCCAGCCGGTGGTGTCCGATGAACTTATATACTAGTCCAAGGAAGTAGGGATAAAGGGGGGACTGAAAGAACACTCCGTGAGGTTGCCAATCTCCGCCTGAGAGCCTCAGCGCCCAGTCATCAATATATTTTGCGTCTACGACCAATT
>JAHFBY010000352.1 GCA_023249835.1 Elusimicrobiota bacterium
ACGGTTTCCTTGCATGGACAAGTAGCGCTCATCACCGGTTCCCGCCTAAAGATCGGATATCAGTCGGCGCTCATGATGCTGCGCGCAGGAGCTAGGGTGATCGCCACCACGCGTTTCCCGGTAGACAGCGCTCTGCGCTACTCCCAAGAAAGTGACTTTTCGCAATGGAAGGACCGCCTCGATATTTATGGGCTTGACCTGCGGCACACTCCGAGCGTGGAACTCTTCTGCAATTTCATCGGCCAAAAATATTCCCGCCTGGATATTTTGGTCAACAACGCGGCGCAAACCGTCCGCCGTCCGCCTGGTTTTTATGGGCACCTAATGCCCAACGAAACCCGCAAAGTTGAAGATCTAAACCTTGGGGCACAATACCTGCTGCGTTCATTTACCGATTGCAAAGCTCTGCTCGCGCCCAATATCACGAACCCGCTGCAAGCCCTAGATTGGAATGGCGCGATCAACGGTATCGGCATTGTGAACTCCGCGGGTCTTTCGCAAATTCCCTATACGCACGACCGAACTTTTTCCGCTGAGAACGTTTTCCCGGACGGCAAGTTGGACGCGGATTTGCAGCAGGTGGACTTGCGCAAAACCAACAGTTGGCGGCTTCGTTTGGGCGAAATCCACACGTCTGAGATGATTGAGCTTCAACTAGTTAACTCCATCGCCCCTTTTGTCCTGTGCAACAAACTTTCCAGCATGATGAAACGGGAAAACACCGGACAAAAACATATCGTCAACGTTTCGGCTATGGAAGGAAAGTTTCATCGGTTCACAAAAACAGACCGCCATCCGCACACCAACATGGCTAAAGCCGCTTTGAACATGCTCACCCACACCTCAGCCTCTGATTTAGCCAATTTTGGCATTTTCATGAACGCGGTGGACACCGGGTGGGTGACGGACGAAGACCCCTCAGCTCTATCCCAGCGCAAACAGGAAAACCATGACTTTCAACCGCCCTTAGACATCGTTGACGGCGCCGCCAGGGTCTGCGACCCATTTTTCAACGGCATCCTCACCGGGACCCACTGGCGCGGAAAATTTTTAAAAGATTATTTGCCGATAGATTGGTAAGGAGTTATTTATGCCGGAACCACACCCCATATTAATATTTATCCCTGAAATTAAATCTTTGATTTCACAAAAAGGATTTGATGAGCTAAAGGATTTCTTATTGGAAATCAACCCCATAGATTTGGCGGACGGCTTTCCACAATTTCCGCCTGAACATCAACTATTGATTTTCAAATTATTGGACCCTCGCCGAGCGATTGCGGTCTTTGAAGAACTGGATCTACTGGAACAGGAATATCTCATCCAACATTTAGAGGATTTAACGCTAACTCCATTGTTGGCGGACATTCCTGCCGAGGTTGCCAGACAACTGTTTCAAAAATTACCCGAACGATCGATAAAAAGGATGTCGGGTTTGATGAAAAAAGAGAGGATTAAGACGGTTCAAAACGTTTTGGTTTTACCAGTGGACAGCGCTGGAACATTAATGAAAACCGAATTTATTCCATTAAACCAAGAAATGGTTGCGCGCGCGGCTATCGAATACATTCAAGCCAATATGCGCGTTCGTAAAGAAGAGGGCATTCACTCGCTCTATATTACCAACAATGATTTTAAATTAGTCGGAAGCATAAACTTAAGCACTCTGATTGCCGCGCCGCGGGACATAAAGATTAAAGAAATTATGTCCCCGGTAAGTTTTATAAAAATCTTAGCTTCGATGGACCAGGAAGAAGCCGCTAAAATTTTTTCTCGCTACAAACTAATTTCCGCGCCGGTGGTGGATGAAAACAACTGCCTGGTGGGCGTCATCACGGCCGACGACATCATGCAAGTGATCCAAGAAGAAGATACTGAAGATATTCAAAAGTTGGCGGGTATGGAAGTGCTGGACAAACCTTATTTTGACGTCTCTTTTTCGAAAATGGTGCAAAAGCGCGGAACTTGGCTGTGCGTGCTTTTTCTCGGTGAAATGCTCACCGCAACAGCCATGGGTTTTTTTGAAGGAGAAATTGCAAAAGCGGTCGTGCTCGCTCTTTTCATTCCGTTGATCATCAGCAGCGGAGGAAACTCCGGTTCGCAAGCAGCGACTTTGATCGTGCGCGCCATGGCGCTTAAAGAAATTACGTTTGGCGATTGGTGGCGAGTTTTAAAAAGAGAATTTGCTTCGGGTCTAACCATGGGATCGGTTTTAGGCGCCATTGGTTTCTTTCGTATTTATATCTGGTCACAGTTCAGCGACATTTATGGCCCGCACTATCTTTTGGTTGCGCTTACAGTGGCCGCTTCCTTAGTTTTAGTTGTGCTTTGGGGCACTCTTTCGGGTTCGCTCCTGCCCATTGCCTTGCGCCGAGCGGGCCTAGACCCCGCCGTAGTTTCAGCGCCTTTTGTGGCAACCTTAGTTGACGTTACCGGCCTGATCATCTATTTTTCCGTGGGAATTTTTTTCCTGCGCGGAACCCTGCTTTAGAAGTCTAAAGCTATCCTAGCTCTAAGGAGCTAATTCGCTTTTTCTCTCACGTCACCGAAACTGTACCGCATAACTATCCAAAACTTGGCGGATCATTTTTTGATATTTCGTATGATACTTATGCGCTTGCCCTCTAAAGAATTCCACGCTTTGCTTACTTAAGGAAATAGTGACCCTAACCGTATCATTGGGAAAAACCAGTTCTCCTGGCGATGGAAGGAAATTCTTAACGCGGGTCAATTTACCTGTAGGCATATTGGAGTCATTTTTATTTTTCATAATAATATTTTTTTCCTTTGCGCCAAAATCCGGCGCCAAATATTCTAACTTTTCGGCCGCGGTAAGCGAAACGTATGGTTAATATTTTATTGCCGACTTTAGCGATACAGAAATAACGTTCTTCCCGAACGCTATGAGCTTCATCGATAAATATCTTTAGCTCGGGGTCCCTAAAACCTTCTGACGCCTCGCTGAAAGAAACGCCGTGCTTATCAATATTGGCTCTTTCTTTATCTGCATTCCAGAGAAAGCTCCCAAATTCCAAATCCATTATACATATAAATA
>JAHFBY010000353.1 GCA_023249835.1 Elusimicrobiota bacterium
CCAATAAAGGTCTGTCCCATCTTTAAAAATGACGTAGACATAGGAAAATCCAAAATCAGAAAATCCGCGAACCGCTTTGACTTTGGGAGCTCCCAAAAGAGCGGTGACGATTGGGTAAGTGACCTGATCTTCAATAATATCCGGCGAACGATCCCATCGCGAATAAATGATGACTTGAGTATCGGAAAGGTCCGGTATCGCGTCCAGAGGAACATTTTTCATCGCATAAATCGAAGCCGCGATCGCGCAGGCCGTAAATAGGGCAACGATAAACTTGTTATGCGCGGACCACTCGATAATTTTTTCGATCACGGATGTTACCCTCTTTGCTTTTTTAAGGAACCACCATTTCTTCGCTTAAAGCTCAGTCGTTGATGTTACCCTTAATGGCGGTGTCCGCCGCCCGATACAGCGGCTTTTAGTTTAGACTCAGAATCAATTAGAAAGTTAGCGGAAGTGACTACCCTCTCCCCTTTAGAAACACCGGAAACAACTTCGTAATATCCGTTTGCTTCTTGTCCCAACTTAAGTTCTCTGGGAACATATTCTCCTTCTTTGGTCATGACGAATACGAGTTGTCTTTCGCCCGTGTTCATGACCGCTTCTTCTGAAACCGCAAGTTTATTTCCCAAGGAAACAAAAATTTTGGCATTAACATACATCTCTGGTTTTAAAAGGCCATCGGGGTTGGGAACTTCCGCTCGGACTCGGAGGGATCGGCTTTCGCTGTTTAAAATGGGGTCCACCGCTTTGATGATTCCGGTGAACTCTTTACCGGGCAAAGCGGGAGAAGTGACTTCCATTTTTTGGCCTGCTTTTGCCAAGCCCGCTTCATATTCATAGACCTGCGCATAGACCCAGACCGAACCGCCCTTTTCTCCCAAAAGCAGGTTCTTGGGGTCATGATAGTCGTTGTGAATGTTCTCTAGTTGAGTTTCAGAAAGGCCCATTTGTCTAAGTCTTAGGGCAGCGGCGCTAATCAGCGCGTCGGCCCGTTCATGAACATCCGGCCAGGGGCTCTCTTTTATTTTTTCTTTTGCCGTAAGCGCGGCTTTGTATTCAGAAATTGCGCCGTAAAGTTCTGTATCGTAGGCGATACGAGCCGAAGCGCGGATCACTTTTTTTAAATTTCGGTAGGCGACCACGTCGGTTTTAACTCCAATTAATTCCCCTCTTTCCGGCGTTATTTTGATCGCGGCATATCCGTTAACGCCAGTTTCAGACGCCGTATCTTTACCCTGATGAGTTGGGACATGGTCGTCGTGTTCAGCAGGTTCTACCAGGACCAGTTTCATGGAGCAGATCGGGCAGTTTCCGGGTTTGTCAGACGTGTAAGCTGAATGCATTGGGCATTGGTAGAGTTTTTTCTCCTTAGAAACGGTATCGTGCCCTTTATGGTCTGTTTGTCCGCTCTTGGACTCGCAAGAAAATAGCGTAAAAGCGGCAATGCCTAAAAAGACAATTGAAACTAAAATCAAAATTCTTTTCTTCATTGCGGCACCTCCGATAAATCTTTGCCCACGACTCGTTCCAATTCCGCGGACCACTGCTCATATTCAGCCCAATGTTGGTAATGCTCAACGCGGAATTGGAGGAGGTTCCGCTGGATGTCGATTAATTCAAGAAAACTGATTTTGTCCGACTGGTAGGCTGTTTCGGAAATAGTGAGCGCTTGTTCCATCTGGGGAATGATGCTGGTTCGATAAAGGTCCACGAGCCGTTCCGCTGTTTGCGCTTTGACCATAAGGTCCTTAACTCCCAAAAGGGTCATGTTTTTTATAGCCTCATATTCAGCCTCACTCATTTCTTTATCCGCTTTGGCCATTCGGACCATGGCTTTTTGTTTCCAAAGCCAGAGAGGAACGCTTAGTCCTACCATAACGTCTTGAGTATTATCCAATTCCGGATTCATGGCCCACCTTGTTTTAAACTGAGCCATAATATCGGGCAGATATTCGTACCTGCTGGACGTTAAAGACTGGTCGTACTTGTCAATCGCAAACCTTGATTCGAGCAGTTCAGGGCGGTTGTTTAGGGCTGTTTCCTGCAAGCGTTCAAGAGACAAAACCGACCGTTTTAATTGAGGTTCTCCCGGCTTTCCCCAAGTTTTTTGAGGAGGCAAATTCAAAAGAGCGCTGAGCATTGCTTGCGCCGTTTCTTTTTCTTGATTTAAAGTGATCAGCATGTTCAACATTTTGGAAAGCTCAATTTGGGCGCGCAGCACATCCGCCTGGCGCGCTTTCCCCACCGCGTATTTTGATTCGGTTACTTTTGAAAACCGTCTCATAAGTTCAATATTTTCTTGAAAAATATCAATGGATTTAACGGCCAAGAAATATAGGGCATAAGCGGATTTAACTTTGCTGCGAATTTCCCGCTCCTTGGCCATATAAGATTGCTGTGCCATGAGAGCTTCTTGGGATGCAATTTGTCCCTTAAGGGTCAATTTTCCCGGGAAAGGGAACTCCTGAGAGATGCCAAGGAGCTTTTCATCGCCAGAATACATGCGTTCATAACTTATTTGTGGATTTCCCCAAGTTTTTTCCAAGCTAATTTTGGCATTAAAACTGTCCCACCGTTTCTTTGCCGCCTTGATTTCTGGATTGTTCTTCTGTGCTATTTCTAAAACTTCATTGAGCGTTAGTGGAACAGTTGAAATCATTTCTGTTTTACCCGCAATAAGGGGGGGCAACAACAAAAGCAACAGGAACAACAAAGTTATCCTCGTTAAGGGTTTCATGTCATCCTTCTATACACTTATCCAATAAAAAAGTTGCGGGCAACCCTCTAATATCGGGTCTTGGGATCAATTAATTGACAGAAATATAAATTCCTGCGGTTCTATGACTCTAGAAGTGATAGAATAGAGTTTAACCTAAGTTGTAAAAGGAGATTTTATTCCAGAGTTTAGTGATTTATCGATTTTTCCTCCAGTATTAAAAGCTTTGAAAGAGTTGGGTTACGAAACCCCAACCCCCATCCAATTAGAGACCATCCCCGTTTTATTGCAACGCCGCGATCTCATTGGGCAAGCCCATACCG
>JAHFBY010000354.1 GCA_023249835.1 Elusimicrobiota bacterium
GCCCGGCCTTAAGCGCCATGCTCAAAAATTTATCTCGTCCTTTGGCAACGTTGCCCGCGTTGTCTGAGCAGAGCCACAGCACTGTCTTTTATGCAGACCGGTTAGCCCTGAAGTTCTTTCGCAAATTAGAGTCCGGCGAAAACCTGGAGCTGGAAGTGGGGCGGTTTTTAACGCAACAGCCGGGCATGGCGCGCGTACCGCGGATTTTAGGAGCTTTAGAGTATCAGGTAAAAGGTTCTGAGCCGATGAGTTTGGCTCTGCTGCAAGAGTTTATTCCCAGTCAAGGCGACGGGTGGCAGCATGCGATCAAGTTTTTGGACAGCTACTACGTTCAAGCTGAGGGGATCAAAGATTTCGCGATTCCGAGCGGACCCTTCTTCGATTTTTTAGATCGAGAACCAACGTCTAAAGAAAGCGCGTTGTTGGGGAGGTATCCGGCGCAAGCCGCTCTTTTAGGAGAGCGGACAGCCGAGCTGCACTTGGCGTTTTCCGGTATTAAAGAGCCGAGCTTTGTCCCGGAGCCTTTCACGGAAGTTTATCGCCGATCTCTTTGTTCAGCCTTGCAGGGCCAAACCATTGAAGTTTTACGGATACTGAAACAACGCAAGGGCCTTCTGCCTGTCCAGGTTCAACGTTTGGCGGACGATTTATTAAAGATAGAAAACCATATTTTAAAGCGATATCAGTTGTTATTGGATTGTCCGCTGACCGCGCAGCGCATTCGGGTGCACGGTGATTTCCATCTGGGCCAAACGCTTTTTACCGGCAACGATTTCGTGACCATTGATTTTGAAGGCGAACCTGATAAGCCTCTGGCCGAGCGGCGCGCAAAATGTTCAGCGTTAAAAGACGTCGCCGGCATGTTTCGTTCTTTCCACTACGCTGGATGCTCCGTGACCTTTAACCGAACTCCCGGGGCCGGACAAGGATTAAAAAAATGGCAGGAGCTATGGACCCGCTGGGCGTGCGTTTATTTTTTTAAAGGTTACAGCGCCCGGGCCGGCAACGCCGCATTTCTTCCACAAAAGTTTTCTGAAGTAAAACTCCTGCTTGAGATATATCTACTCGATAAAGCGGTTTATGAGTTGGGCTATGAACTCAAGCATCGTCCGGACTGGGCAGAAATCCCCTTGCGCGGGATCTTGCAAATGATGGAGTCCTAGCAGGTCATAGTTCTAAAACATTTTTGAGCGGGAGGCCTTGGGTTCGGAGCAGGTGGCGCAAACCGCGGATGACGGAAAAAATTTCAAAGTTTTGGTCCTTACCCTGTTGGTCGTGGGCGGCTTGTTCCTTTTCCACGATCATCCGGTCCTGCGCAAAAATGCCTTCCGTAAACCCGATGATAAACGGCCAGAAGAGGTGGATCAGCCCTGGCAGGGAGGGTTTGCGGATCATCATGAGCCCGAAGCTATGGTTCACTTTTTGTTCCGCGTCCATGGGCACATAACAAAGCCATAGATCTAAGACCGGTTTTTCCGAATTTGCCCGGGAGAAAGTGAGGGTTTGGTAAGGGTAGCGCGTGCAAACGCGCATCAGGTCGTGCGCGGAGTCCGCGGGCGCGCTTGCGCTTTGGCCCAGCATGAATTTTTCTCCCAAGGACTGGCGCCCGCTCACGCGGTTAAAAGTATAAACCGCTTCGTACCAATGCTCGCCAAAATTGGTTTGCAAAAGCGTTGGCTTGATCCCGCCCATGAGCGAGCGGTGCAAATACTGGTGGTTCATGTCCATTAAGTTTTCATGCAGGAAAGAGTAATGACAGCGGATGCGGCGGGAAAGCCGCCGCGTCTTAAACTCCGGGTCCCTTTGGCCCGGCAAGTCGGGAAACGGCACGATTTCTGACTTGATCGGTTCCCCGGTGAAAACAAAAATGAGCCCATAGGCTTCCTGAGAAGGGTAGGAGCGCACTCCTTCGGGCAGCGACTGCCCTTTTTCCAAATACGGAATATTGATGCATTTTCCGCTCTTATCATAGCTCCAAGCGTGGTAGCAGCATTTGAGCGTTTCCCCGCAAACCACGCCCAGGCTCAAGGGGACTTGCCGGTGGCTGCAGCGGTCGGCAAGCGCAAAAACTTCCCCTTTCTGCGTGCGCGCCAACACGATCGGATTTCCGGCGAAGGTGACGCCCAGGCTCTTGCCTTTTTTCAGTTCCCGGCTCCAAGCCAGGGGATACCAAAAGTCCGGGTGAATGCCGATGCGGCGCAAATCCATAAGCTCTGACTCCGGGTTAGGGTCCGGCATGGCGTTGTCCTTTCGAGGAAGAGATGTTGTCTGTAAACAGCGCGGTTAGTTGAATATGGAAACAGGATGCATGTTCAAGCCTGCACGATCAGGCTCCCTACAGTTATAATAGGTATAACGGATTTTTTCAAGACCATTTTGTCGCTATAAGAAACACTAAAGAGATACTATTGACATAACCTAAAATATCTGCACAATTTGATTGAAACTGTTAAATTATGACAGCTTCAATCAAATTTATGCAAAAATTAACAGAAATTGCTTTAGAAAAGATCCCGCAGGGGGTATTTACGGATGCCAACTTACAAAATTTATTGCGGGGAAGCGACGACCGCAGATATGGTTTGGTTAAGAGGGCGCTTGCCGCAGGAGAGGTGGTGCGCATTAGGCGAGGTTTATATAGTTTAGCGCCTAAATATTTGCGGCAACCCCTGGATCTCTATAGCCTGGCGCAGAAAATTTATGGTCCGTCTTATATTAGCTTGGAGTCAGCGTTATCCTATCATGGGTGGATTCCAGAAGCGGTCTATTTGGTTGCGAGCGTTTGCGCAAAAAGGTCCGCTCAGTTTAATACCCCTTTAGGCAATTTTTCTTTTCAACGTATTGCCTGTCCGCTCTTTTAAATGGGCTATTAAAGGAGATTAAAAAATGACGATCGGACTCATTTCAGACCGGTTCAATTTTTACCGATGCCAATCCGTTCAAGAGGAGGAGCACGCCATCCGAGAGATTTCCCAGGAGGTTATCCTCGCCGCTTTAGCGCGATCCAATTTCTTTAAAGTCGCTGCATTTCA
>JAHFBY010000355.1 GCA_023249835.1 Elusimicrobiota bacterium
CCTTCCGTCAACTATCGTAGGGTGGTTCAGCGCTTTTTTAATTTTAGCCAGATCCATTTGCTTGAACTCGTCCCATTCGGTCACGATCGCCAAACAGTCGGCGCCCCGCGCCGCTTCCAGCGCGGAATTTTTAAAAGTAACGTTTTTCAATATTTTCTTGGCGTTGGTCATGCTGATGGGATCATAAACCTGAATCTTTGCGCCCCGTTCGTGCAAGAGCTTGATAATATCGATGGACGGGGCAAAACGCATGTCGTCCGTATTCGGCTTAAACGCCAACCCCAACAAACCGATCGTTTTGCCTTGAATGATCCAAAGCGCCTCTTCGATTTTACGCACGAACCGCATCTTTTGCTCTTCGTTCACTTTGCGCGCGGACTCTAAAATGCTGAAATCTTCGCCAAGTTTTTTAGAGATCCATAAAAAGGCTTCCAAATCTTTAGGGAAACAAAAACCGCCGAACCCGCAACCCGCGTTTAAAAATGATCGGCTAATGCGCTTGTCTAACCCCATGCCTTGGGCCACCTCTTCCACGTTCGCGCCCACTTTTTCGCAAATGTTGGCAACCGAATTAATGTAGGATATTTTCGTGGCCAAAAATGAGTTGGAAGCGTGTTTGATAAGTTCCGCGCTTTTAGGGTCAGTGAAAAGGATGGGAGCTTTTAACGGAGCGTAAAGCTCTTCCATCATCATTCGCGCTTTTTTTGATTCTGCGCCCACCACGATACGGTCGGGTTTAAGAAAATCTAAAACCGCGGTTCCTTCGCGCAAGAACTCAGGGTTAGAAACAATGTCAAAAGGAATTTTTTTCTTATTGTAGTTGCTCACGGTCTTCTTCACCCACTCGCAAGTCGCTACCGGCACCGTAGATTTTTCCACGATCACAATGTAGTTCTTAATGTGCGCGGCAATCTCGTGCGCCACATTTTCTACAAAGGAGAGGTCCGCTGACCCGTCTGTTCGCGGCGGCGTGCCCACCGCGATAAAAGCGAACTCGGAATTGGCCACAGCCTCAGCAATAGAAGTGGAAAAAGAAAGCCTTTTAGCTTTGACGTTTTCATGAACCAAACGGTCTAACCCGGGTTCATAAATTGGAATGCGTCCTTTTTTGAGCGCGCTAATTTTCTTTACATCGTTGTCAACGCATACGACTTGGTGCCCAATTTCGGCAAAACAGGCGCCGCTGACAAGACCAACGTACCCGGTTCCGATCATACATACTTTTTTCATTTCTTTACCCATCCTTCGCGTGATTATAGCGCTTCTAAAAAGTCCAACACCGCCTCTTTCCAATGTCTTAATTTAGGAAAACCGTTTAAATTCCACACAAAATTTTCCAGCGGCGAAAATTCCGGACGCAGCGCAGGAAGACCCAGTTTTAGCTGGCTCCCCTTCATAATAAAATCAGCGTTTAGCCCCAAAGATTCGGCCACAAAACTCGCCAGTTCATAGCGGTTAACGTGCCCCTCGTTGGCAATGTGGTAGGTCCCATACACGTGCGTGCCGATTAAATATTTAATGGCCTGGCACAGGTCCCAAGAGTAAGTGGGCGAATTCACCAAATCTACCGCCGCTGTTAAGGGTTCTTTATTTAGGGCAGAGTTGACCACGCGGTCTAGGAAGGTCGGACGCGCAAGTCCAAAGACAAGCGCCGTGCGCACCACATAGTGCCTGGGCAAAAGCGTGCGCACAAAATCTTCCCCCCACAACTTAGATTTGCCGTAATGGTTTAGCGGAGCGGTCAAATCAATTTCACGGTAGGGCCGTTCGCTTTTTCCATTAAAAACCTGATCTGTAGAAACATAGAGCAGTTCCGCATCAAACCTTTGGCAGGCTAAGGCTAAATTGCGCGTTCCCAAAGCGTTGGCTTTATAAGCTGTTTCCGGATCTTTTTCACATTCGTCGGGATTAGAAATCGCGGCAAAGTGGATGACGCAGTCAGGGTTGATCTGCGTTATGGTTTGAGCAGTGAGCAGCGCGTCCACAATATCAAGGGTGCGCCAGCGCGGGAGCGGTATATAATCCGGTTTCCTGCGCCCCACTCCCCAAACCTCAAAGTTTTCATCATCTTTGAGCGCCTCCCACATATCTTTTCCGATCAAGCCAGAGGTGCCGGTGAGCGCTACTTTAAGTTTATCCATGAGGATTTCGCAACAGTTTTATTTATATTGCTTTTTAATGTAGGCACGATAGGTTTTGCCTTTCTTTAATTTAACCCACCACCTTAAATTTTCGCTATACCAATCAATTGTCAAACGAATCGCGCGCTCGAAATCATATTGCGCTTTCCAGCCCAATTTTTTAATTTTACTTGAGTCCAAAGCGTAACGCAAATCATGCCCCGGACGGTCGGCGACGTATTCGATAGAGCTTTTAGGTTTACCCATCAAATCCAAAATGCGGTGAGCCAACTCTAAATTGTTCAACTCAAAGTCAGTGCCCACGTTATAAGCTTCGCCTAGTTCGCCTTTGCGGTAAACCGCGTCGATGGCCCGGCAATGGTCTTCCACGTAAATCCATTCCCGAACGTTTGCCCCTTTGCCGTAGAGCGGTATTTTTTTGCCTTCGATCAGGTTCGTGACGAACAGCGGAACCACTTTTTCCGGGAACTGATAAGGCCCAAAATTATTGCAGCAGCGCGTGGTTAAAACCGGTAATTTATAGGTCCGCCAATAAGCGCGGGCTAAGAGGTCTCCAGACGCCTTAGACGCGGCATAAGGGCTGTTCGGCGCAATAGCCGAAGACTCGGTGAAGAACCCTTTGGCAACGGAACCGTACACTTCATCGGTAGAAACATAAACGAAGCGACCTGTCCCAGCCGCGCGCGCAGCT
Source organism: Elusimicrobiota bacterium (assembly GCA_023249835.1). GTDB lineage: Bacteria > Elusimicrobiota > Elusimicrobia > 2-02-FULL-39-32 > 2-02-FULL-39-32 > JAHFBY01. Next base: position 2,833 of record JAHFBY010000355.1, read on the forward strand.
TCAAGCAGGACTTGGGTGCCTAAAATGTTGGTGGTCAAAAATGCCTGGGAATTGAGGATGGAGCGGTCAACGTGTGATTCTGCGGCAAAGTGAAAAACTGCGTCCTGCCCTTTAATCGCGGCGGCCACTGCTTTAGCATCGCAAACATTTCCTTTAATAAATTTTACTTGGCGCGAATGCAGGGCCTTTAAGGTGTCGG
>JAHFBY010000356.1 GCA_023249835.1 Elusimicrobiota bacterium
CTTTCTGGCGCAAGAGGCGCGCCAAGTCAGTATCCACGGCGTAAGCTCGTTCAGCGTAGGCGTCGTTTCTTTTGTTCACCCATTGATAGAGTATTTCTATGCCGGTGTTGGCAAACCCGGTTTCATATAAGTCTGGAAAGCAGAGGCATACGCTGATCGCATTTTCTCGCAAAAGAGCGCTTTTTTTGATGCTGTTCCATTCTTGTCCAATATAGCGGCTGGGTTTATTGATGAAAGGAAACAACTCTTCATAATTGGGTTGCGGGGCCTCTAGTTTTTGTTCCGGTGCAGTTTTGGTGCAGTTTAGTTGTATCATAATTTTCACTCTTCCATTTATAGTATGTCTTAATTTTTTATTTACGGATTCGTTAATGTATGTAACGATGAATGTGTATGGATAATAATATCCCAACCGCAGCTAATGACGCGACCAGAGAAGATCCACCGTAAGATAAAAAAGGTAAGGGTAGTCCGGTTACCGGCGCTAGTCCCATGACCATTGCCAAGTTAATAGATCCATAAAAAGCAAACATACAGCCAATCCCAACTGCGACCATGGATCCGAATCGGTCGCGCGAATCGCCGGCAATGCTAATGCTCCTCCAGATCACTGTTAAATATAAAAACAACACAAAACTGCTGATTACAAAACCAAACTCTTCTCCTAATACGGAAAAAATAAAGTCTGTATGTTGTTCCGGTAGAAAACCAAGTTGTCCTTGCGTTCCCGATCGAAAGCCCCGGCCAAATATTTTTCCAGAACCTAAGGCAACCATAGATTGAATAACGTGGTAACCTGCTCCCATAGGGTCAATCCCAGGTTGAAAAAAAACTAGCAACCTTTTTCTTTGGTATTGCATTAGGGAGTTTGCAAAAAATGATCCCGTGGTCCATCCGCTAAAGAAAAAAAGGAAGGTGAAGATAAAGTAGGCGCCTTGAGTCCGCAGCCGTAGCTGTTTTAATAACCACCAGATTAAAATGAAAAGAGCCGCAATCGAGCTCATTAATAGCCAGAACTCCTTTTTCAAGCCCATTCCGCGGTATAGAAAATTGGCGACGGGATGGCTTTCAGAAAATTCCGGATTTAAGGAGATCATTGTATGGAATAATAGAGCGAAACCAGATATGATCCCATAGAAAAATATTGCCAATAAGTGTATGGGGCGCGCGCCCGCGACAAAGAGGATACCGAGCAGTATGGGAAAATAAACCAGGGTAGAGCCAAAATCAGGCTGCATGAGAATGAAAATGACATGAGCCAACACAGTTAAAAATGGCATTACTAAACTTTTTAATCGTTGAATTTCTTTAATGGATCGCGCGCATACTCCGGAGACAATCAGAATGGATAAAACCTTGGTGATTTCAGAAGTTTGAAACGCCATGGGGCCAATGCTAATCCAGGCTTTGGTTCCCCGATAGGTCTGGCCAAAGAGTAAAACGGCTAAGAGCAGGGAAATAGAAATTGTGAAGAGGGTTTTAGGATATTGAGCAAATATCTGATAGTTTACTGCGGCAAATAAAAATAACATAATAAACCCGGAGACTAAAGCTATGAGCTGTTTTACTATAAAGTATTCCGGGTGGCCAAACCTGGAACTAGCGGAGTATACCATCATTATACCGATGATGGATAAAGCGATGACGTCTATCAAAAGAATCCAGTCAAATCGGGCAATAAAGTGGCTTAAGGGGGATTGGTCCATTTTGGAAGAGGGCGTGAAATAAGTGAAGGAAGGTTTATCTATCATATGTCTTCTTGGGGAGAGTCCGGTCGTGGCGGTTCTGCTTTTGGAGGAAGAATTTTTGCTTGGATTAAAGCGGACTCTATCACTTTTCTGGCAATAGGGGCTGCTCCGGAGGAGCCTTTTAGTCCGTGTTCTACAAATACGCATACAGCAATTACCGGATTTTCTACAGGGGCAAACCCCACAAACCAGGCGTGGTCTTTGCCCTGCGGGTTTTGGGCAGTTCCGGTTTTTCCAGCAATGTGCACTCCTTCAATATAACAGGAGTGACCCGTGCCCCTTTCAACGACTTGAGTAAGGGCGTCATGAATAAAAATCCAGGATTCGTCGTTCAATTTAAATTTGTCCAATAATTCAGGAGCTGTTCTTGCAATAATATCGCCTTGGGGGGAACGGATTTCTTTGATCATTTGCGGTCGGTAGATCCGTCCGCGGCTGGGAACAATGCTAATGAGTTGCGCGGCCTGAATCGGGGTAAAAAGGACAGTCCCTTGGCCAATGGCGAAGTTCAGGGTATCTCCATCAAACCAGCGCCTGATTTTAGTCTTAAACATATTGCGGCCAGGGATAAAGCCTTCGCGTTCGCTGGGAAGTCCTAATCCGCTCAGTTCGCCAAGGTGAAACTTTTTTGCCATTTTTTCTATTGGATCAGGGCCTACTTTTAAACCCAATTGATAGAAAAAAACGTTGCAGGAATTAACCAATGCTTCCTTCAAATTCATACGACCATGCCCCTTATCTTTCCAACAGAGAAACTTCTTGCTTTCTTGCCCGTTTAACAAATAATAGCCCGGGCAATAAATGGCGTCCGCAGGATCAATCTTATCGGACTCAAGAGCAGCCAAAGCATCGATGATTTTAAAAACCGAGCCGGGCGGATAGGTTCCTTGAACAGCGCGGTTAAACATGGGGAGATCGGGTCGGCTAATGATTTCACTTGGCAGTTGTTGCCTTTCTGTTTGGTCTCCATGCGTGACTAAAAATAGATTGGGATCATAAGCCGGAGAAGAGGCAAACGCTAGGATGTCCCCGGTATTGGGGTCTAACGCCACCACGGCTCCTGCTTTGCCTGATAAGGCCAAACCTTCATCCGCGGCTTTTTGCACCTCTAAGATTAGGGTAGTTTGAATTTGACTTCCGGCTAAGGGTTCCTTACGGTCTAAAATTTCTAGAGATCTTCCGGAGGCGTCTACTTCTATGCGTTGCCCGCCTTGGACTCCGCGCAATAGGTTGTCATATAGTTTTTCAATGCCAGATTTGCCAATGAGCCAATCTTG
>JAHFBY010000357.1 GCA_023249835.1 Elusimicrobiota bacterium
GATAACGCCAAACGCCGAGCCATTCCAAAAACGATTATTTAAAATTCTCTGAATTGCAATTTGTACGGAACCCACATCTGATTTTTTGTCGCCCGCTGCCCCGGTTCCGGGGTCAGCCGCAGTGCCCGAAATGATGTTGAGCGCGCGCACGATAATGTTGTTGGACGGTTGGGTAATGGTTCCAGTGGGCCGGCGCGTATCAAAGAGGAAGGTGTTGGAAACAACCGCGGAATTGTTGCCGGCTTTGTCTTGAACGTATAAGGAAACGGTATGTTCGCGCCCTTCGCTCCAGCTTGGGATAGTGGCCGTGCTCCAGTCCGGAGCGCTAAAATCAGCGGTGATGTTACCGGCTCCGGGCGCGGGGTCTGAAGAGTCCCAACCTGTGCTGGGCAGCCAATAGTCGCCGTTATCGCGCTGAATTTTAATTTTCGTTATGTTCACTGAAGGCTGGTTCGGGTTAGTAACATCTAAACCTGTTCCCGATATAACTAACAAACGGTTGAGCGCGCCCACTTCGTCGTTGTTAGAATAATAACCTCCGTTTGACGGTTTTTGGATGAGGCCGGTGGGCACAGTGGTGTCAATCATGACCGGACGGTCAGAAAAGTCCGGTCCAGCGGTGCCGTCAGAAGCGTTAATGCCGCGCACCACAACGGTATAAGTCACATTGGTTACATCAAAAGTTTTGGTTGGGAACGATAAAGAGTAAGTCCAATCGTTGCTTAAAACAGCGCCGCCTTTAACGTTGTAAGTGCTGGTTTCCACCCATCTTAATTGCTCTTCCGACCAATAAAATACCGTGGTCGCGTCCGTCGATTTTTTAAATTGCACTTCCACGCCCGCCCCGGACCCGGGTTGACGCATATTGGTTCCGGTTCCAGACATAGCGTTGCCGCTACAACTCAAACAGTTGGAACCGTCCGTAGAATCCCGTTGATGGTGCGGCGTGCCGGCCGCGGGTTTGGTTACCGCTGAAATTTGAGCCTGCGCGTTTATTCTGAATTGAATGATATCGCTGCTCACGGTTTCGTCGTTAACGTAACGGTTGCCGGCTTTGTCCACGGCCCGCGCCGTGACTTGGTAGTTGTTGGTTTGGTGGTTTAGCCAATTGCCGCCGGGCATGACATAACGCCAAGAATACGTTGTGTTGTTAATGGAATAGATCACTCCGCTGGAAAACCAAAGTTCTCCGCCTGCGCCTGAAGGAGCGGGGTCCGTCCAAGCGGCGCCGTTCCAAAACAGGGTGTTGTCATTATTTTGCCGTAACCGCAGTTCTACCGCTAAATCGGAAACAATGCCTAAAGTGCCGGGCAAGTTTTCTATTGCGGTACCCGAAATTGTTACCACGTTAGTATATAAAGTGTCGTGGGCAGGATATTGAATCTTAGTGGCAATTGGCGAAGACTCGTCCACAATAAAGAAGTTGGTCGCCGAATAATTAAGGTTACCGGCGCGATCTTTGACGCGCAAATGTACCTGATAACTGGTATTGTTAGTGAGCGCGCCGGGCGGCAGTTGGTAGGTCCAAGTGCCGGAAGATTGGCCCGCGCCGGAGCTTCCGGTAAACACGCCCGAACTGTAGACCGTGTCGTTGGACCCAAAGCTGGGCGAAGTCCAGCCGCCCCACCACTTTTCATCGGACTTTCGGTAAATCGCTACGGCAACGCCGCTGGATGCCATGCCCGAGTGATAGTTGCGCGGCGAAACGTAACCATTAATATTTTCTACGCTATCGTCCGCAGTTCCGGTAATTAAGCCAACCGTATTGACATAACCATTGTCAGCCGGCAAGACGGTCGCGGCAACCGGAGAAGTGTAGTCAACTATAAACGTGCTGGTTGTAAACGTATTTTCTATGTTGGCGGCAGAATCTGTGCCTTGGGGATTAAACTCGTATTGGTAACCGTCTTCAAACCGATTGGCGTTAAATGTCCAACGCCAGCTTGATACGGTTCCAGCGCGTCCAAACGCGCTAAAAGTGTTTGCTCCTGGACAAGGAGTGCTCCAATCAGAGCTGGAGAAAGAATAGTAGCACCCGTCTGATCGGCGCAGTCGCGCTTGCAGGTCGCTGAGCGGACTAGGGGCAGGAGTACCGCCGGAATCGGTGTTTGCAGTGCCCGAAATAGTGGTAATAGCTCTGTTTAAAAATGTTCCGCTCGTTGGCAACTGCACAAAAGAAACAGGTTCGGTATTGTCATAAGTAAAAGCAAGCGCGGTTGATCCGCCGGGGTTAGTGTTGTTGGTTATGTTCCCGGCAGAAGGGCGAGAAGAGATATTGTTGGCGTTGTCTTCTGCGCTAACCCAAATATAATAAAGCCGATTGTTGCGCCCGGCGTTATTTAAGGGAGGAAACGACGTTGTCCAGTTCGTGAGACCGTTTGTTGGGATCCAGAAAATAGTATAGGACCCGTTCCAGTCAGCGTCTGTGCCTGTCCTCCCGCCGTTCCAGGTACCGAGGCTGTCTGCCTTTAACAAAACTTTAACGTTATTAATGCCCGAAAGCCCGGTGCCGTCGGTGGCGGTGCCTTCAATAGCGGGCAAAGTGGTTTGTTTATAGTAAGCGCTGTTTTGCGGAGTTGTGCTTAAAAATGCAACCGACGGCGACACGTTATCGTAGGTGAACGAATATCCGCCGGAGTCCGGATTGTTCTGCACGTTGGAAGCCCGATCGCGAGCGCGCGAAACCACGTGATAGGTGGCGCTTGAAACCATCATACCAGTTGGCGTAGCGGTAGACCATGCCGTACCCACGTTCGACCAGCCGGCGTTAGAGCTTTCTTCCCTAGTGGTTAACGTAAAGCCCGGGCTTGACCAGTTCCAATAGTTGGGCGCGCCAATATCGGTTCGCTGCACAGAAAGTTCCACCGCGTCAAAACCTGAAACTGTGCTGCCCGGATCTACCGCGGTTCCGGCCAGAGTGTTGCTGGTGCTAATGAAAAGGGTGGAAGGCGTGGTAACCGAAGAAGTGGGTCTGGTCACGTCCCATAAAAAGCTTTGTTTAACGGCGCTCGCATCGTCTGTAAAC
>JAHFBY010000358.1 GCA_023249835.1 Elusimicrobiota bacterium
ATAAATCGGCAAAAGATAGACCTCCTCCGCCTGGTCAAAACATTCGCTAAACTCTTTAACCAAGAGTTTAGTTCGAGAATAACGGTGGGGCTGAAACAGCGCCAAGATCTTCCTATCCGGAAACTGCGCTTTAAGCGCGCTTAATGTGGCTTTTATTTCTGTAGGGTGGTGACCGTAATCATCTACCCAAACAGCGCCGTTCTTTTCACCTTTTAACTGTAATCGGCGGTCAACGCTTTCAAACGTGCTCAAGGCCTTGACGATCTTGGAAAACGAAATGTTAAGTTCAATGCCGCAGGCAATCGCCGCCAAAGAGTTTAAAATGTTGTGCTCACCCCAAACCTTGAGCTGAACAGGCCCCAACAAACGATCCCGAGCGTAAAGGGTAAAGCCAGACCCCTCGACTCTGGAAACAATATCTTGCGCGCTATAATCAAACTCCTGACTTAAACCATAAGTCACAACCCGGCGGTTTAATTTTGGCAAAATAGAACGCACGCCTTTATCTTCGGCGCAAACAATAGCGCACCCATAAAAAGGCACATGGTTCCCAAATTGAATAAATGCTTTTTCTAATTTTGAAAGGGTTCCATAGTAGTCCAAATGATCAGAATCAACATTTGTAATTACCGCTAAAGTGGGTGAAAGTTTTAAAAATGAACCGTCAGACTCGTCGGCTTCCGCCACCATAAATTCGCCGCCGCCCAAACGCGCACCGGTTTCCAGTTTATTGACTCGTCCGCCCACAATAAAAGTAGGGTCAAGACCGCCCGATTGCAAAACATTCGCCACCATCGAAGTTGTAGTCGTTTTGCCGTGAGTGCCGGCAATAGCTAAAGTATATTTCATACGCGCAATTTCTGCCAACATCTCAATGCGCGGGATCACCGGAACCTTTCGCCTGCGAGCTTCAAGGACTTCTGGATTAACCGATTGCACTGCCGTGGAAGTCACAATAACTTGCGCTTCACCAATGTTTTGCTTGGTATGTCCAATAAACACCGTGGCGCCCAACGTTGCCAAACGACGCAAAGTTTCGCTATCCTTAATATCAGAGCCGCTGACTTGATAGCCCAGGTTTAAAAGCACTTCCGCGATACCCGACATTCCGGAACCGCCAACCCCGACAAAATGCACCTTTTGGATTCGCTTAAACATTTTTGCCCCTTATAGGCTCGACCCATGGGTCCGGACAATAACTAGCCGCCCCAGACTCTGTTTCCCAAACCGTGACGCAGGAAGGAGCGGGTTTAAGGATCCGTTCCTGTAGCTCTTCGCAAATCCAACGCGCAATATTTTCCGCGGAAGGGTTAATCCGGTCAAACGGCGGCACCGCATTAATATTTTTATAGTCAATTTTTAAAAGCACCATTTCCAGAGCCTCTTCTACCTCCACAAAATCAACCAAATACTGTTCCGGTTCAATTAGGGTAAGGCCCTGATATTTGACCTGCACGCGCCAATTATGGCCATGCAACGGCTCGTCTTGGCCATGATAGTTTCTTAAATAATGGGCGCTGGAAAAGCGTTTTTCCACCAAAACTTCATACATGCGGTATATTCTATCAAAAAATTGCTTTTAACCGTAGACCTTGACAAAAACAACTATTGACTATAAAGTAAGTATATTAACCGTAGGTTAAAAACAGCTAAATTTATGCACAACACTGGAATTCAAATAGAGCCGAACCTAAACCTCTCCATGTATACCCGACCCATGGAACCGACAGACATACCTCGCCTCGTAGAAATCGATGCAGAGTCCAACAATCCCCCCTGGTCCGGGGCCATGTTTGAACGGGAACTGGGCCTCCCATTTTCCGTCTGCCTAGCGGCAACAGCCAACCGCGGGAACGCGCCAATTGGTTTTGGCGTGATCTGGTGCATTGAAGAAAGCGCCCAGCTCATCCAGCTCGCCGTATCTGCCCAACACCGCGGCAAAGGGGTGGGCACGCTGTTAATGCAAAACCTTTTTACCCAAGCCCAAGAACGCGGGACCAAAAATATGACTTTGGAAGTGCGGGAAACGAACCTGGCCGCTATCGCGCTTTACAAACATTTCGGATTCCAAGCCACCGGCAACAGACCTAAATTCTATGGGAATGAAAACGCGCTTCTAATGACATGCGAAATAAAATAATTCTGCTTTTTTTGACCGGACAACTCATTATTAACATTGCCAACGGATGGGCTAAAGAAGATAAACCAGCGCCGCGAAATTCATCTGCGACCACTAAAGAAGAAGTCGGACCTTACCAAGTTTACACACTGCGCACTCAGAGACAAAACCTTTACTACAATTATTTGTGCGGACTGCTCCTGGAAAAACAGGGACATTGGGAACAAGCATTGGATGCTTATAATTTGGCATTAGCCATTGAACCGTCTGCTACGGCCATCTACCACGAACGCTCTGACCTCTTTTTAAAAATGGGCACCCCTGAAAAAGCTCTGGAAGACGCCCAACTATATGTCCGCGATCACCCTGAGGACGCTGAATCTCTTATGCGGCTGGCCAACATCCACTCTTTGCTGGGACAAAAAATAGCTGCCCGCGTAATTATTGAAAACATATTGCGGGACCATCCTAAAAATGAAGAGGCTCTCATTACTTTAGCCGGTTTAATCATGCAGGAAGAGCCGCAAGAAGCCATCCGGTTATTAAACACCTACGTAGAACTTTCCCCGGGCGCAGCGGACGGCTATTACTACCTTGGCCTCCTCTATCAAAAAGAGGGCAATAAAGCCAAGGCCAAAGCTATGTTTGAAAAGGTGGTTCAGGCCGATAGCGATTCCCTGCCGTCCTTAATCCTTTTAGGCCAAATGAGCGAAGCTGAGGGATCCCTGCGAGAAGCCGTTGTGTACTATGAACAGGCTTTGCAAAAAATGCCGGACAACTTCTCTTTGCGCATGCAATTGATCCTGCTCTACGCCCAAAAGATGGACATGGCGCAAATCGAACGGCTCCTAGACCGCTATAAAAAAGATTCCCCTGCGCCGGTAGAAGCAAACCTTTGGCTGGG
>JAHFBY010000359.1 GCA_023249835.1 Elusimicrobiota bacterium
ACTGCTCACCCCTCGTTAAAAGGCAGCCACGCCCTGACAATAACCCTTGCCTTGGACCCTAAGCATGCGCGTTAATATTTTATATACAACTGTTCCCTCTCTATTCATTTTAACTTTGATCAGATGTTTTTTATACGCATCAAACGCGCAAAATATAAACGGGCGGATAAAGTTATCAACCTTAACCGGACAAAATACCGTAAACTCCCGCATCTTGCAACTGGACGCCCTTTCCATTGATCGTTATATACAACCGATTTCTCTGCGGTTTAACGCCAATGCGATCCGCTCCTTAAAGACCGATGAACAAACGCAACTACGCGGCACTGTTGCTTATGATCCCGACTACTTCCATAAACCTCACTCCTCAATCCGGCAAATATATTTAGGCGGGTTCCGTCCCCGTTTTTTTAGCGGAGACCTGCTGAAAGACTCCTCCGGGTTTAAACCCGACACCGGGCAACAAGGAGCGGCGATCTATTGGAAAAGAGATCGAATGCAAGCTTCTCATTACATTTTCAAAAAACGAACCGGGGAAACCATTGGAACTTATTTAGATTTACAGTTGAACGAAAAACAACGAGTTCGCAATTTTGTTCTAAACTCTGAACTTCCCAATCCAGTTTGGGTTTGGGGAGCAGGTTTTGCGCAAAAGAGCCCGAACTGGACCATAGCAACTCTCTTTACCCGCTTCGAACAATTGCAAAAGAGATCCGAACCCAATTTATGGGAGTACGCATTTTCTTTGCGCCGCAACTTTGGACAAAAAGTCAAGGGTCAATACGCTTTCCGTCAACGAGCAAAATTGAACTCCACAGTGCAGATCCACCGCGCGGAATGGAGATGGCAGTTGGAACGCGCGCTCCAACTATTCATGAGCGCCGATTATTCATCGCAAAGAAAAGCCGCCCTAACCTTTGAGCAGCGCGCCGCAAACTTTAGCGTTAAACACTTCCCCAGTCAAAGAGCGCGTCATTATTTCGCTTTACAGTTAAAAGAAATAAACAAAACCCAGGGCCAAAAATTTATCTATGGATTTAATTTAAAAATATCTCCTGTATTTTCATGGGGCGCAGAAGCAGCTTACGTTGACCCCAACCTCGCTCAACCGCAAGATGAGAACGATTTTATAAAACTATCCATTTCATTTTTACCCTTGCGCGGAATGCTCGCTAAACTGTACTGGAAGGAGTTCCTTCAATTGCAGGAGACAGCGCCCAACAAAAACAATCAAAGCGTTCAACTCCAAATAAGTTATATTTGGTAAGAAATGCGCATAAAATTATATAATACAAACCATGCGTTTATTTCCAATCGTTCTTTGCGGACTTCTATTTTCTTCATGTATGGGACCTGCGCGAGTCATGCTCTACCAAATGGACCCCTTAGGGAAAATTGCCCAAAAAAGTTTGGACCGCGTAGTGTGGGAAACGGACATGAAACCCGAACAACTCCTGTCTAACACCACCCTCTTAAACGGCGATATGGCAAGCTATCACTTGGTTCAAATTCGCGGCAAAGAAACGCTCCATAAACATGACTACCACGACATGGCAGTCTTTGTGAACTCCGGAACCGGCAACATGTACATGGGCAAAGAGTCCGTCAAGGTAAGCGCAGGATCATTTATTTTTGTGCAGCACGGCGTCAAGCACAAATTCGTAAACACCGGCCCTAACCCGGCGCAAGCAATCGTAATATTTTCCCCGCCATATGACGGGAAAGATTACGTGGAAGAGCCTGCGGACAAAAATTAAGGGTCAGGCGGCTGTTTTTTCAGGTCTTTATAGATATCTTCCGGTTTTAAGTCAGTGAGTTTAGTTTTAAATTCGTCCAGCTCTTCCCGGGAAATAGGTTTTAATAATGGTTCGCATTGTTGGAACAGCTCCTCATCTACGAAGAGCGGGGCAGAACAACGCAGCGCAATGGCAATGGAGTCTGATGGGCGCGCATCTATTTCCTCGGTTTCGCCTTGGCAGTTAACAAAAATAGACGCGTAAAAAGTGCTCTCTTTCAGTTTAGTAATAACCACTTTACTGATTTTGGCATTGAGTTTGGCCAATAGGTTTACAATTAAATCATGGGTCATTGGCCTGGGCAAAGTCATGTGGTTTAGGTGCATGGCGATGGAATTTCCTTCCGCCGGACCGATCCAGATGGGAATGAGCCTGGGCCCGTCGATTTCTTCAAGCACAACAACATATTGGGATCCGAGCGCTACAAGAGAGTAAAGGTTCACTGGTTTTAACATTCTAAAAACAAATTTAACAGTTATGTCCCAATCCGTCAAGTGCGCGCTTTTTGACCTGGACGGCACCCTGGTTTCCACCGGCGGCGCTGGGGCAGAAGCTTTAGATAGAGCCATTGAACAGCTCTATGGTATTGCCAATGCCATGCGCGCCATTGACCCCCAAGGCAAAACCGATCCGCGCATCATTCGCGAAATTTTCGCTCAAAACTTAAAGCGCGATTGCGGGCCAAACGAACTGTTCGCGGTGCAAAAACTCTATCTAGAATTCTTGCGCGAAGAGTGCGCTAACGCCGACAAATACCAGGTTTTAAACGGAGTGAGAGAACTCTTAGAGCAACTACAAAATAAAAATGTGCTCCTTGGTCTAGGCACTGGAAACATTGAAGCCGGAGCGCGAATAAAGTTGGAAAGAGCGGACTTAAATACCTATTTTCCGTTCGGCGGTTATGGATCAGATTCTGAGGAACGCAGCGAACTCCTTCGCATTGGCGCAGAAAAAGCCGAAAAGCACGGACAGGTTAATCTTCGTCCAGACAATATTTTTGTTATCGGGGACACTCACCGCGACATCCTCGCAGCAAAAAAAGCCGGATTTAAAGTCATTGCTCTGGCTAGCGGGAACTCTACTGTCAGGGAACTGGAACCGTATAACCCTGACCACCTTTTTGCCGATTGCGCTAACGTGAACGCGCTGCTCCGCATTATTTGCGGCTAATTTTTAGCCCGGACTAAAAACACCCCTTTTCAAACCTGTTTTTTTGCGCTACACTC
>JAHFBY010000029.1 GCA_023249835.1 Elusimicrobiota bacterium
CAGTCAGGTTTTGGCTTGCGGCTGGGTGGACTGTTATCGCAATCATGGAGGGGTATTGTTTTTGGACCTGCGGGACCGTACGGGTTTGGTCCAGATCGTGGTGCAGCCCGATAATCCAGCGCTATTTGCAACCGGGGAGACTTTGCGCTCGGAATTTGTGGTCGCGGTTTCGGGAGTCGTTCGCCGCCGCCCGGACGGGACGATCAACGCCAACTTGCCCACCGGGGAAATTGAAATCCTGGCCCAGGGCATTGAGATTTTAAACGCTTCTCAGACGCTTCCTTTTGAAATTTCTCAATATTCGCACGTTTCCGAAGAGGTACGCTTGCAGTACCGCTATTTGGATTTGCGCCGGCCGCGACTGCAGCGCAACCTTATTTTACGCCATAAGATTTGCCAGGCGATCCGCGCCGAATTGAACCGAGAGTTGTTTTTAGAAATTCAGACCCCGATGTTGACCAAGTCCACCCCTGAAGGCGCGCGCGACTATTTGGTGCCGTCGCGGTTAAACCCCGGGTCCTTCTACGCTTTGCCCCAATCGCCGCAGATTTTTAAGCAGATCCTAATGGTGGGCGGCATGGAAAAATATTATCAAATCGTGCGCTGCTTCCGCGACGAAGATTTGCGCTCTGACCGCCAACCCGAATTCACCCAAATCGATATCGAGATGTCCTTTGCGGATGAATCCGACGTGATGATCTTGACCGAGAAGCTGGTGGCCGCGGCTTTTGAGGTCGCTACCGGGAAAAAGTGTAGACTACTCATGCGCCGCGTAACTTATCAAGAAGCCATGGACCGCTACGGCTCCGACCGTCCGGACTTGCGCTATGGTTTGGAAATTACTGATTTAAGCGAAATTTTAAAAGACTGCCAGTTCCAGGTTTTTGCCAACGTGCTCAAAAGCAACGGCATTGTGCGCGCCCTTCGTTTTCCCGAGGGCGGAAGTTTTTCGCGTTCGGAGATTGACAACTTAACTCAATTCGTGATTCGTTTGGGAGCTAAGGGTCTGGCTTGGATGAAGTTCACTGCTGCGGGTGCGGAGTCCAACATCGTTAAATATTTTACCCCGGCGGAATTGACCGCAATCGCGGCTGCGGCGCAAGCGAAGGAGGGGGACATCCTCTTTTTTGCCGCCGGACCCTGGAAAGGAGCTCTCTCCATATTGGGCTCTTTGCGGCAGGAGTTGGCCAAACGAAACCAGCTCATTAAAGATAAGGATCAATTTGAGTTTTTATGGGTCACGGATTTTCCTTTATTGGAAAAAGATGAGAAGGAAAACCGCTGGTCTAGTATGCACCACCCTTTCACTGCTCCGCAAGCCGGTGACGTGGCTCTCTTAGACAGCGCGCCGGGAAAAGTGAGGGCGCGCGCCTACGATATTGTTTTAAATGGTACGGAGTTGGGCGGCGGTTCCATCCGTATCCACCGGGGCGATTTACAAAAAAAAGTTTTCGGTGTTTTAGGCGTCAACGAAGAAAGCGCCAAAGAAAAGTTCGGGTTTTTAATCGACGCCTTAAATTTTGGCGCGCCTCCGCACGGCGGTATTGCTCTGGGCCTGGACCGCATGGTAGCCATTTTCTTAGGTGAGGACTCGATCCGTGACACCATTGCTTTTCCTAAAACCCAAAAAGGCGTCTGCCTAATGTCCGGCTCCCCCTCACCTGTTAGCGCCAACCAATTAAAAGAGCTTTCCATTAATGTTCATAAGCCTCTAACCGGCTGCTCTGCAAGTTCCTAAACCTGTTAAACCTTAACCAGTCCGCCCCATCCCGCTAGTTTTTCCTGCACACTTTAAGATAAGTGTCGCATTGTTCCCTTGCATCCATTCGAACTATAGTGTGTTTAAGGTCGGGACACCCGGCCTTATCTTAAAGTGCGCAGGAAAAAACTAGGGGGGCGTTATGGGAGAATTAAAGTTATTGCAAATCAATGAGGTGCGTTTGGCCGGGCGTTTGACTAAAGACCCCGAATTAAAAGAGACCAAAAAAGGGCAGGCGGTCTGCCGCATAGACTTGGCGGTCAACCGCAGCTACAAAGACGCCAACGGCGAATGGAAAGAAGAGAGCTGTTTCATACCGGTCATCGTTTGGCAGGAGAAAGCCGTGGCTTGCCGCGACTTTCTAAAAAAAGGCAGCGCCATCTACGTAGAAGGGCGACTCAAACAATATTCCTGGGAAACCAGCGAAGGCGCTAAGCGTTATCGCTTGGAAGTGGACAGCCGCAAAGTCCAGTTTTTAAATAAGAAAGAGCCTTTGGAATATTCAGTCCAGCCCCCGCCGCTTTAGCCCGGGCTCAATTAGAGGTATAATGCAGGCAGCCACTAAAATAAAAAGGAGCGCGCCATGCATTTAAAAGATAAAGAGCGGATTTCACGCACAGGGTTGGACTCACCGTTGCCGGAACTCGTGGTCTTCCCCAATCAATTTAAAGGCTACACCATCACCCTGCACGTGCCAGAATACACTTCGGTTTGTCCCATGACCGGTCAGCCGGATTTTGGCGAGATCACTTTGGGCTATATTCCCAACCGCGATTGCGTGGAATTAAAATCCTTTAAGTTTTATGTCCAGGCCTATCGCTCTCTAGGCATTTTCTATGAAAACGCGGTCAACCGCATGTTGCGCGATTTCGTGGCTGCGGTGAAGCCCCAGTGGGCCTCTATTAAAGGAGAGTTCACGCCGCGTGGCGGCATCCGTTCCACGATTGAAGCGGAGTTCGGCAAACGAAAAAAATAAAAATGTGAAAAACTTTAGCGGTTGGGGCTAGGCTGGAGTTGTTTTACGAAACGGTTGTTGGCGTTCACCAATATGCTTTTAGGTTTCACGGGTTTGGCGGAGAGCTCAAATCCCATGATGATGATTTCCTCGCCCTTCTTAATTAAGTGCGCGGCGGCTCCGTTCATGCAAATAACGCCGGAGCCTTTGGCGCCCACCATAACGTAAGTGGAAAGCCGGGCGCCGGTAGTGTTGCTGGCGATGAGCACTTTCTCGCCCGGCAAGAGCCCCGCTTTTTTAATTAAATCTTGATCAATGGTAATGCTGCCGATATAGGAAAGTTCGGCGGCAGTGACAGTGGCTTTATTTATTTTAGATCGCAAAAACCAACGCATATAAGGTAAACTATTTTAGCAGTTTTCCATTTTTTTTGCCAAAAATTGTCTAGAAATGTTAAAATAAATAAATCGCTTAAATTAGGGAGCCCACAATGGATCGTTTCGAAGAAAGTAATATTGCCGAATTCGCGCCCCTTTATCCTGAAACCGCTGCATTTTTTGAAAATGACTCCCTGCGGTCCCGCGTTTTCTTAGATAAATATGCTTTGCGGGACCCTTTGGGCCAGGTGGTAGAAAAAACGCCGCAAGAGATGTGGGCGCGCGTGGCCAGGGAGCTGTCCGGAGTGGAAAAAAGCGTTCCTTTGCAGTCGGAATGGCGGGAAAAATTTTATTGGCTGCTCTCAGATTTTCGGTTCATCCCAGGCGGGCGAATCCTCTTTGGAGCGGGGAATCCGCGCAAAGTGACATTGCTGAACTGCTACGTTATTCCTGTCAAGCAAGATCGTTTGGAAGATATTTTTGAATGGATGAAAGAAGCGGCCCGCACGTACTCTTATGGAGGCGGTGTTGGGACGGACATTTCGGTTTTGCGTCCCCGCGGTTCGCGGGTGAACAACGCCGCGCTCACAAGTACCGGATCGGTTTCTTTTATGGATTTATTTTCTCTCACTACAGGCACCATCGGCCAATCCGGCCGGCGCGGCGCTTTAATGATAACGATGCGCGACTCTCATCCCGACAGTTTAGACTTCATTCGCGTTAAACGGAATTTAAAAACGGTGCGTTTTGCTAATATTTCTGTGCGCATTTCTGACGCTTTAATGCACGCCGTGGAAAAAGACGCTGATTTTCCGGTTTATTTTGAAAATGAAAAAGTTAAGATAGGGCGCACTATCCGCGCCCGGGAATTATGGAACGAATTGATTGGCGGCGCGCACGCTTGGGCTGAACCCGGCGTATTGTTTTGGGACACCATTAAACGCGAGTCCACTTCCGAATACAACGGCATGGAAGTGATCAGCACTAACCCTTGCGGAGAAATTCCTCTGGAAGCTTATGGCGACTGTTGTTTGGGAAGTTTGAATCTTTCTAAATTTGTAGAGCATGAGTTTTCTGATCATGCCGAAGTTAGCTGGAACGCATTGGAAAAAGCAGCGCGTTTTGGCGTGCGGTTTTTAGACAACGTTTTAGATTATAACGCGGATAGACATCCTCTGCCAATGCAGGCAGAGGCGTCTCTTTCTTCTCGCCGTATCGGTCTGGGATTTACCGGACTAGGGGACATGCTTTGTCAGTTGAGGTTAAAGTATGATACTGACCAGGCGATCGAGTTTGTTGACAAGTTGTTCGATCGGATTAAAAATTTTGCTTATGATGAGAGCGCTCGTTTGGCTCAGGAAAAAGGGACTTTTGCAAAGTTTGACGCGCAAAAACATTTCCGTTCATCTTTTTTACAACGACTTTCCCCGCAAGTGCGCGCGCGCGCGCAGAAGCACGGATTGCGCAACGTCGCGCTCTTGACAGTTCCTCCGGTGGGCAGCGGCGCGGCTTTGGCCGGTACCACCAGCGGCGTGGAGCCAATTTTTGCCCTTTCTTATACTCGTCGTTCCGAGTCGCTTACCCAAGAATTTTTTAAAGTGTACCATCCCTTAGTGGCGCGCTATATTAAAATGGCCGGGGCCGACGGCGAGTCGGGGCTCCCGGAATATTTTGTCACTTCGCATCAAATTGCGGCCACGAAGCGAGTTCTTATGCAGGCTTCGATTCAAAAACATATTGACCACTCCATTTCTTCTACTGTGAACTTGCCGCGCGATTCTTCGGTCGAAGAGGTGGGAAGGATTTATTTTCAAGCTTGGAAAATGGGTTGCAAGGGCATTACGGTTTATCGGGAAGGGAGCCGCGAAGGAGTCTTGATTACTGAGCAGGAGTCGCGACGAAAAGCGGACGACCTTCAAGAGTCCTTAGAAAAAAGCGCGGCGGCCATATCTTTGCCGCGGCAAAGGCCTAAAGTGACTGAAGGCCGCACCGAAAGGGTGGAGACGCCGCGCGGGCCTATTTATGTGACTATTAACGAGGACGAGTACGGACTGTGTGAAGTTTTTGTGAAGTCGTTGGACGCGGAAGCGGAAGTTACGGGTCGTTTGGTAAGTCTACTTTTGCGTGGCGGTGTGGACCCCCGCGAAATTATGGAACAGTTGTGGCGCGTGCGTAGCCGGGAAGTCTCTTATGACCGGTCTGTGGACGGCACAAACGTAGTTGTTACCACGGTGTCTCAGGGAGTGGCCTTGGTGATTGGACGCTATCTCTATGGGGACTCCTTTGACCCTAAAAAAGAATATCCGCGCGCTTCCACTTTGCCGGAACCTGTACGCAATTCCAAGCAGTTACGTCTGCGTTTTGCGGGCGTGCCCGGTCTTAAAGACCAAGAAAAAAAAACGTTAAACGTAGAAACGTCCGGACATCCGCAAGCGCGGGAGTTCGCCGGAATTTGCCCGGACTGCGGTGAGACTCTGGCGCATGAAAACGGTTGCGCTGTATGCGCGCACTGCGGACACTCTCGCTGCGGTTAAACATTTAATTTAAGGAGAAAAAGATGTCGGTAAAGTCGGATTCATGGATTAAAAAAATGGCAACGGAAGAAGGGATGATCCATCCTTTTGTAGATGGACAGGTCAGTAAAGGCGTAATTTCTTATGGTGTTTCTTCCTACGGATATGATATTCGGGTGGGCCGTGATTTTAAGGTGTTCACCAACACGTTTGGAGCTGTTGTAGACCCAAAAAATTTTGACCCTAAAGCTTTTGTGGACATTGTAACCGACGACTTTATCACTGTTCCTCCCAACTCGTTTGCTTTGGCTAGAACAGTTGAATATTTTAAGATTCCACGCAACGTGATTACCCTTTGTGTAGGCAAAAGCACTTACGCCCGATGCGGGATCATCGTTAACGTTACTCCCTTTGAACCGGAGTGGGAGGGTTTTGTGACTTTGGAAATTTCTAACACCACGCCGTTGCCCGCTAAAATCTATGCAAACGAAGGAATTGCGCAGGTGTTGTTTTTTGAATCTGACCAGGTTTGCGCAGTTTCCTACGCGGACAAAAAAGGGCAATATCAAAAGCAAGGGGAAATCACCCTTCCCAAAACTAAATAAAAAATAGAAGGAGAAGGATCTAAAACATGGCATTTTTTATAGGCAAGGATCGAGAAGCAAGACGAGCGTATGGTTTTGATGAGGTGGCGTTAGTTCCTGGACAGGTGACAATCAATCCGGATGACGCCAAGATTAATACCTCTATAGGTTCGCTAAGACTTAAAATACCTTTTATCGCCAGCGCCATGGACGGCGTGGTGGACGTGGGTTTTGCCGTGCAGATGTCTAAGCTGGGAGGCGTGGCCGTGCTCAACTCCGAAGGCGTGCATGCCCGCTATGAAAATTCCGAAGAAATTTTGCAAAAAATTGTGAGCTCGGCTGCAGAAGAAGTCACTAACCTTCTGCAAAAAATATATAAGGAACCAATTAAGGAAAAGCTCTTGTCCAAAAGGATTGAGCAGATCAAAAAAAAAGGCGGCTTAGCTGCGATATCGGCTATCCCCAAGCGCGCGACGCGCTATAGCCAAATCGCTTTGGAAGCGGGCGCGGACCTGTTTTTCATTCAGTCAACTGTCACGAGCGTTCAGCATGAGTCTTCCAACTACACTTCTGTGGATTTTGCTAAAATTAGCAAGACCGTTGGCAAAAAAATGCCTTTGATCATCGGCAACTGCGTCACTTACGATGCAGCGTTGGCGTTGATGGAAACAGGAGCTGCGGCGATTTTGGTAGGCATCGGACCTGGAGCGGCTTGCACTACGCGCGGAGTTTTGGGAATGGGAGTGCCGCAAGTCACGGCAACGGTGGATTGCGCTGCTGCCCGCGACTTTTATTTTAAGAAGTCCGGACGTTACGTTTCGATTATTACCGACGGCGGAATGGTAACCAGCGGCGACATTTGCAAGGCGTTCGCATCAGGCGCGGACGCCGTCATGATCGGATCGGGTTTGGCCAAAGCCAAAGAAGCTCCGGGCGGCGGGTTCCATTGGGGCATGGCCATGCCGGACCGCTATTTGCCGCGCGGTACCCGTATTCGCGTGGGGACCACGGCGTCGTTGTCGGAAATTTTGCTCGGGCCGGCCACAGTAGACGACGGCACGCAAAACTTGGCCGGCGCTTTGCGCGTGGCCATGGGCTCATTAGGCGCGCGCAACATTAAAGAGATGCAACTGGTGGAGATCATCATCGCCCCCGACATCAAGTCCGAAGGCAAGGTTTACCAAAAGGCGCAGAAGCTGGGCATGGGAAAATAAAAAAATATTAATGAAATGGAGTTATCAGGAATATGAACAAAACTAAAGAAATTGTGAACTCTGCCAAGCCGTTGGTGGGAATCATCATGGGCAGCGCTTCGGATATGCCGGTTATGAAAGAGGCCACCGCAGTGTTGGAGCATTTTAAAATCTCTTATGAGGTGCGCGTGTTGTCCGCGCACCGCACGCCGCAAGAAACCGCTCAATACGCGGTGGGCGCGGAGAAAAATGGGTTAAAGGTTCTGATCGCGGCTGCGGGCGGGGCAGCGCACTTGGCCGGAGTGGCCGCGGGCTTAAGCAATTTACCGGTGATCGGCGTGCCGATTAAGTCTAAGAGCTTTGAAGGTATGGATTCGCTTTTATCCATGGCGCAAATGCCCGCGGGCGTGCCCGTGGCCACCATGGCCGTGGACGGGGCTAAAAACGCCGCGCTCTTTGCGGTGCGGATATTAGCGACGCAGGATACGCGCGTGCAAAAGCTGTTGCAAGAATATAAATTCAATATGCGCGCGGACGTTTTGGAAAAAGCCAAGAGCGTGAACGTGCGCAAAATCTTATGATCATTATTTTAGATTTCGGGTCCCAATACACGCAGCTCATCGCCCGCCGGGTGCGGGAACTGAAAGTTTATTGCGAAATTCTGCCGCACAAAGCGACCTTCGCGGAAGCCTTAAAGCGGCAGCCGTCCGGGTTTATCCTTTCCGGGGGCCCGGCCAGCGTCACGGGATCCAAGTCTCCGCAATGCGATCTGGAATTTTTTAGCGGAGCGTTGCCGGTGCTGGGCATTTGCTACGGCATGCAGATTATGGCGCACTCCTCCGGCGGCAAAGTCTCCCCAGCCAAGGCGCGCGAGTTTGGTCATGCGGACGTTCACGTCGAGCAGCAAGACTCCTTGTTTCAGGGGTTGCCTGCGGAAATGCCGGTGTGGATGAGCCACGGGGACGAAGTCGAAGTTTTGCCCAAGGATTTTGTGCATTTAGCGTCTTCCCGCAATGCGCGGTTTGCCGCGATTGCGCATTTGCAAAAAAAACTTTACGGCGTTCAGTTTCATCCGGAAGTGGCGCACACTCCCAAAGGCAAAGAGATTCTGGCTAACTTCCTTTACCGCGTTTGCAATGAAAAAGAATCCTGGAAAATGTCTTCTTTCGTGCAGAGCCAAATCAAAGAGATCCAGGAAAAAGCAGGCGGCTCTAAAGTCATTTGCGCGCTTTCGGGCGGAGTAGACTCGGCTGTGGCCGCCACTTTGGTGGGCCAAGCGATCGGTGAACAATTACACTGCGTGTTTATAGACAACGGGCTCTTGCGCGCTGGAGAAAAAGAGCGGGTGGAACAATTGTTCCGCCAAAAGCTTAAAAAAGGGCTGCGCGTTATCGACGCTAAAAAACGTTTCCTCACAAAACTAAAGGGCGTAGCGGACCCGGAAAAGAAGCGCAAGATCATTGGAACCGAGTTCATCCGCGTGTTTGAGGAAGAATCAAAAAAAATCGGCAAAATCCAATTTTTGGTGCAGGGAACCCTATACCCCGACGTGATTGAAAGCGTCTCCGTGAAAGGGCCTTCGGCCGTGATCAAGACGCACCACAACGTGGGCGGTTTGCCCGCGCGCATTAAGTTGTCGCTTTTGGAGCCGCTGAGGTTTTTATTTAAAGATGAAGTGCGCCTCTTGGGCCAGGAGCTGGGCATGGACGCGGATATTTTAAAGCGGCACCCGTTCCCCGGACCCGGTTTGGCCGTGCGGATTTTGGGGCCGGTTACAGAGGAGAAAGCCGAAATCGTGCGCCAGGCCGACAGCATCGTGGAGCAGGAGATCCGCAGCGCCGGCATTTACAATTCGCTCTGGCAGGCCTTTGCTGTGCTCCTGCCAGTACAGACCGTGGGCGTGATGGGCGACGCGCGCACCTATGAGCAGGTGATCGCCGTGCGCGCGGTCACTTCTCAAGACGCGATGACCGCAGACTGGGCGGACATCCCCAAACCTGTGCTCTCGCGCATGTCCAACAGAATTATCAACGAAGTGCGGGGGGTTAACCGCGTGGTTTACGACATCTCCTCCAAACCGCCCGCAACTATAGAATGGGAGTGACTTATGCCTTTAAACATGGATTCTAAAATTGACCTGCCGCTGTTCATTAAAGGAAAAGTTAGAGAAGTTTATGACTTGGGAGATAAGCTCTTGTTGGTCGCTAGCGACCGCATCTCCGCCTACGACGTAGTTTTTCCCACCTTGATCCCAGAGAAGGGTAAAGTGTTGAACCTTATCTCCCGCTTTTGGTTTGAACAAACGCAAAAAATTGTGCCCAACCACATGATCAGCACCAACGTGAACGACTATCCGCTTGAGTGCCAAAAATACGCCGACCTTTTGACCGACCGTTCCATGCTCGTTTGGAAAACAAAT
>JAHFBY010000360.1 GCA_023249835.1 Elusimicrobiota bacterium
TATTCGGGGTCTAGTAACAGTTCCAGCGTTATCAGGGTTCCGCCTTCTGCGCGCACTGCGCTCAAGTTCCCTACACTGACGGAAGCCGCGCCTTTGTGCGAGCCGGTGCTGCTTTCCCGTTCGTTGTCCGCCACAAAACGCACGCCCAATGTTTCGCGGTTTTTAAAGAGGTTTTCCGCTTGTTCTTGACTCAAGGTTTGCGGGGTGAAAAATCGGTATAAACCAATTTCCGCTTGCCCGTTCGGTACCGCGTAATCGCCGTTGGGTTGAATATGCGCTATGCCCAATTTACCAACGGGCGCGCCGGAATGGCCTCTTATCCTTTTATATTTAGCGTAAGTGACCCGCACGCCGGATTCTTGGAGGACGCGATTGACTTTAGCTTGCGCAAGCGTTACGCCGTTATCGTTAACTGTATTTAAGGACGTTACCGGACCAAAACTCTCAGATCCGTCCCACTGCGCTTGATTAAGCGAAATCACTCTGGATGGGTTCAATTGCCGCAGGGTGTCATTGGTCCAGGGGGTGATTTCCATGGCCGCGCCTTTCTTTTTCTTTTTGGGTTTCGCGGCGCTGATCGTGTTGCCGCTCACCACCACTACGTCTGCTCGCAAGTTGGCTGGGATTTGCTCTATGCTGGGATAAACGTCAAATTCGAGGGGCTGTCCGTTTAAGGTGATCTTGAGCCTGCCGGATCCATTTTCATATTCGGTTATTTCCATGCGGTCCCGGAGCGTGGTCGTGAACTGGGTGTCAGCGAGTAAGGCATGTAAATCTTTAATCGTGACGCCAACCACGGCTTTAATTAAAACGTTGCGTCGTCCGGATTGGGCGGCGATCCGTTCAATGAACCGGCGGATCGTTTTGGTGTCGGAACTGCCGGCTAGGAGTACAACTGAAGTTTTAGGTTCCACCAGCGTTTTGAGCGCAGCAACCTTTACCGGGTCAACGTTTAGCGTGTCTGGATAATCGGAGCTTTTTTCTAAAGATTGCAACGCTTGATTTAGTTCTTCCACGCTGTTCCAAGCCAGCTCCGCGGAACGGGTTTCCGCGAGAGTCTCTAGGTAGCGGTCGAGCTTACTGAATTCATTAAAGATGGCGCGGCCTAATGATTCATGGCGCAGCATGAACCGCGGGAGGGTGATGGTGGCTTGTCGGTGAATGGGGTCAATTTCTAACCGAGCGCGGTCATAGCTCTCACCCAAAACCATTTCCTGCAAACCCGTAGTTCCAAAATCAGCGGCTTTAAGGATCACGCGAAAGCGGCCTTGCGGCGTATTTTTTTGAAATTCGAATAAACCTGTTTCCGGGTCGCTATCGGAAGGGGTCACTTTGCTTTGACTTCGGACATGGTAATTATCTCCATATAATGTTTGGTCTAAGGTCAGGGCGCTGTCAATGCTATGACGCAAGTGTTCCTGCTCTTCCGCGCTCAATCTTTCAGCGGGCAATTCAAAGGCGTAAAAAAGTTCCACGCTCAATTTTTGCCATGCTTTTTGTGCGGCAATATAAATGTTTAAGTTTGTTTCTAGGGATGAAAACTGCGCGGCCAATTGATCCAATAGGGACTTAAGTCCAGGGAGAGCGGCCTTGGCAGCGGAAATGCCCATTAAAGAAAGCAAACATGATGTGGCTATGCGGTTTGAAGTTTGTTGGTTAAGGTAAGGTTGCATTAAAGGTTGATCTGCTTGTAAATGACGAATAAAGTTTATTAAACCGAAATCAGCGAGTTCAGTGGTGGTAAAGACATGGCGCAACAGTGCGCGCAGCGTGTTCCCAACAATAGCCTCAAAGTCAGTTACGCTCGCGTAAACGTGGTCTGCAACCGTGGTAACGTCGTTCTCGGTTTTTTTCGCTTCTCCGGCCAACTCGCGCAGCGTATTGTCCACCGCTAAGAACGCCGCTAGAGGCGGGCTCTGATCAGATTTAGCCACCGAGGTCATTTCTAAAATTTGCGGTTTCTCTGCGCTGGTTGCGCGGGCAATGCCACCGTGTCTACGATAATATTGGTAAGGATCTGCTTGGAACTCTGCTCTTTGCGCGTTGTCCTCTCCGTTGAAAATTAACTTTAATATCCCATTTTCAACTTCGAAGTGAAGTCCCGGCGCTTCGTTCTGCACGCGGTGCGCAAACGTTGTAAGAACGTCCAACATTTTTCGGCTGGTGTCACCGGTCAGACTATTGTTGGCTAAAGTGCCCGTGTTTAACGCCGGGGTAATGGATATTTTTTCCTGTTGAAATAGTTTTTCTAAGGGCAAGGGTGGACGCCTAAAAAACTCTAAAGGATGAACTTTGGAGTTGATTTCCTCTACCTTGATTCTGGGACGGACCGTGATCACGTTAATGCCGCGTCTAACTAAGTCTTGTTCCAAGCCTTGAGAGTGCCAGCCGCCCGCGACCAGGATGGCGCTTGCAGCCTTCTTTGCCTTCATTTGCGCGGTCATATTAGCGGCTAAAATACGGTCTCTTTGGTCAGAATAATCGCTAAAGCGCTGCGCGTGGGCCATGGTGTTTTGCACGCTTTCCCAAACTTGTTCGCTGGCTTTTAATTCCGCGCCTAAAGAGCGGAGTCGTTCGTTCAGGCGGGCAAACTCTGCGTTTAGCCGAGTGAACTCTTTCCATTCTGTCGGGCTCAGGCTGAAATTTAAGGCTTTTTCCAACAAGTTAAAATCTGCGCAAAGGCGCAAGAGCTGTTGTTCATTAGCGCTTGGACTGAGGTGGGCAAAGCTCTCTTTTTCCAACTTTAACTGTTCCGCGTTGAAAGCAGTTTTGTCAATTTGTCCACTGATTTCCAAATAACGGTAGTACTCTTTTAGCTCCAGGCTTAAAGAAATTTTTAATTTTTCGCTGCGTTCAGTTAAATCTTGGCAATAGGCCTGCGGGTTCACTCGGCCCAAACGGTAGTTTAAACTAAACTCCAACCAACTTTGAAATTCATTTTGCGGCAGTTCCTGGCTGAGCCGCTGCGCCAGGGTTTTTTGTTCCGCGTCCAACTCTTTAAAATGGAGGGCGGTTT
>JAHFBY010000030.1 GCA_023249835.1 Elusimicrobiota bacterium
TCTCGCTAGTGTTGAGCGCTGAAAAATAAGCTTGCCGTAAAGTGCGCAGCGAATCTATTGCCGAACCACTATCAGCGCAAACAAAAAACAAAGCGACAGCTAACACCGCTATTGCCGCCTGCCCCTGGTTACCTATTAAAAAGCGTCGCTTCATTATTAATTTAGACATATTTCATAAAGAAATGTTACAGGAGCATTGAATTAATCATTATCTGATATTTGCTGATGGGTTGCAAAAAATCAATTGCTCTTTTGTATAGAAAATAATAATCGTGGTATAATAAAAGTAAGGTTAAACGAGTTTAGAGGAGAAAATATGCTGAGAGTTATCGGGGAAGGCATAGTTTGGTTTGTATTGTTTTTGACGTTGGGATGCGCTGGTTTAAAGGTTAACTCCCGTGAAAAGGCGCAGGCAGAGTTGTGGATTCGTAAAGCTAATAACGTTATTTTATCGGCAACCAAGATGGGATCAGATCCGCAACACTTGTTGGAAGCCCGAAGTTATTTTAGTTCGGCTCATGAATTTTACGCGATTGGAAACTACAAATCCGCAGCGTTAAACGGCAAAGCAGCGGAAGCCTCGGCCCGAGACGCCATTGAAGAGGTCTTAGCAGAAAGGCGAAGACTAGAATCAATCCGCAGCATAGAGTTCAAATCAAGCAAACGCAGCAATGCGTTCGACCGATAGCTTTAGCAAATACAAAAATGAATTACTTAAACCCGAGTTAACCCCGTATTTTGCAATAGCGCATGGCCGTCGATGAAAAATCTTGGGACATTTTTTAAGATATCTTTATGAGTTTCACAGCAACTGAATTAGAAAAATTCTTTGCCTCCATTGAACCCTTTAAATCTTTGGAAAAAAAAGAACTAAAAGAAATTGCAAGCAAAGCAACCGAAAAATCTTTTCGTAAAGAAGAGACCATTTTTCAGGAAGGTGAACCCGCAGAAAGCGTGTGGGTTTTGTATAAAGGCCGGGTTCAGGTTTTCAAATACACTTCCGAAGGCCGCCCTTTTGCGATAGAAACTTTGGGTTCAGGCGAGCTGTTCGGCACGCTTTGCCGGTTGGGCGGCAATGGCCGCAACTACCCTTGCACCGCTATCGCCGCTATGCCCACCACCGTATTTCGTATTTTGGACCGAATATTCTTAGACTATTATATGAAAAGCTCGGGCCTTGTCCGCGGAGTATGCGCTCTTTGCTCGGACCGTTTAAAAGACGTTCAGGATTTGCGTTGTATTGGGCAAGAGTCCGTAGCCGTGCGCGTAGCCAATATCCTGTTGCGGCTTTTCCAAGTGCATGGCGACACTATCCCGTTCACAAAAAAAGAAATTTCCGAACTTGTAGGCACGTCCATAGAAACGACCTTTCGCACGCTCGCGGATTTTCACAAAAAAGATATGCTCACTTCTGTTCGCGGCAAAATAAAAATAAATGACCCGCAAAAATTAAAAGTCCTCGTAGAAAATATTTAACCGCCTGAAAACAAAATCGAGTTGTTCGTGAAAAATGTTCCGGCCACGCAGGCAGTCATGAGGCAGGCTAAGGTAGCGGCGAGCAGCGTGCGTAAAGCCAGATGGGTCAAGTCGCGCGTGCGACCGGGCACTAAGGCTGCCGTGCCCCCCACAAAAATGGACATGGACGCCACGTGCGCAAAACCGCACAGCGCATAGGTACAGATCACCACGGACCTAGGGTCTCTCAAGCTCTTTTGCGCTAAGGCAGCGGCCAAATCTTGGTAGGAAACCACTTCGGTTAAAATCAACCGTTCGCCGATGATGCGCGAAATTACGGAGACATCTGCCGGAGCAATCCCCATCAGGTAGGTGAACGGATAAAACAGATATCCGCACAGATGTTTCAAGGACCAGTCCAAACCCCACCCGCCCCAAGCATTGATATGGTGTCCCAAAAAGCTTAAAAATAAATCCGCCAGCGCCACCAGACCTAAAACCGCCATCAACAGCGCGGCAATGCCCACGATCATTTTGACCCCGGAATTGGCCCCGTTGATGATCGCCTCAAAGAAGCTGCCGTCTCGCTCATAGTGCAGCTTCGCCTCCGCGCCTAAAGTTTCCGGAACTCCGGTTTCGGGCACCAGCAGTTTGGACATGATGACTGCCGCGGGGCAAGACAATAGCGAAGCCGAGATCAAGTGGCCTGCGATGGTGGGGAAATAAGACTGCAAACTGAACACGTATAAGGACAACACATTGGAAGACACCGTGGCCATGCCCGTAGTCAGAACCACGCAGAGCTCCGAGCGCGTCATATTTTCCAAATAGGGCTTAACGGTTAGGGCGGACTCTACTCCGGCAAAAATATTGCTGATCGCCACTAAGGATTCTGCGCCGGAAACGTTCAAGAGCTTGGTGAAAAGAGACGAAAGCATCCGAACCAAAGGGAGCATGAGTCCGATATAATAGAGGATAGAAACCAAACTGGAGAAAAAAATGATGGTGGGCAGCGCCTGAAACGCCAGAAAAAAACCCAAAGATTTTTCCCCCCAAGCGCTCATTTGCCCCGGAGGCACGGCCAGCAAGCCAAAGAGGAACTCCGATCCCGCCGTTGTGCAGTCCATCACCTTTACTACTCCCTGGTTCACAAACAAGAACAACCGCGCGCCCGCAGGCATCCAAAAGATAAACGCAGCAAACAACATCTGCAGCGCCACCCCCCAAAAGATCAACCGCCAATTCACCACCCGCCGGTCGGACGAAAAAATCCACGCCATACCCATCAGCACAAACATCCCCAAAAAACTGACTAAATTCTGTATGGGCATGGCCATATCATAATACCTTTTGAGCCAGAGTGCCAGGTGCCTCCCTCCTAACCAGATGTTTTTTTATTTAATTTGGAATATTTCTTCGAATTTTTGTTTGAAGATTTTTATTTCTTGAAGAGTTAGTTTGCGTTGGATGGAACCTTGGTGCAGGGCGAAGTTGTGGTCTCGCCATTGGGCGCCGCCAACCAACTTGGCGCCGGAATGCATGAGGTCATCTTGGACTGGACTTTGAAAACAGACGCTGGGGTCCAGGTCGGAAGAGCTTTCCGATTGGGTTTTGGGGTCGTGGCGAGAGGTCAGGACATTTAATAACTTTAAACTCTCGCGGATCCAGCCGTGAATTTGGCAATAAGAATCGCGTATGGCCCAAGGGATAGGGGAATCGAACTTAGACCAAATTAAAGAGAAACAGGTGTCGTCCTGGTGAAAAACTTTTCCTCCGCCCGTGGGACGCATGACCACGGGCCAACCTGAACCTTTTATTTGCGAAGCTGCGGCGAAATCCAGTTTTTGAGTGCGGCCATAAGAAAGCGTGGGTCTCTCCCAATGATAAAAACGCAAGATAGGGCTCAACATGCCTTGCTTAACGCTTAGAAAAAGCGCCCGGTCGCGGTCCATCGTCTCTTCCGAACCTTCGCATAAAGGATCGATCCACTGATAGGAGCGATCTAGGAGGGTATTACTTTTAAAGTCCATACTCTTTCCAGCGGCTGCGGACTAATTCCGCTGTTTTCTCCTCCATAACGACCGGTTCGGGGTAGCCGGGCTTCCAGGTGGCGTCTATGCCCATGGCGCCGCGATAAATGGGGCGGACGCCCTCTAGACTGATGCCGGCAAAAAGCAGGTCCTGCTCGCAATCGAACCGAGTGAAAATGCCCCACAAGAGCAGCATGTCCTTATCCAAAGGCACGTCGCCACTGACCACGATGACGAACTTTACTTTTTTAACTTCCGGACGCTGCAAAATTTTTTCCAGCACTTTACGGCCAAGGCCGGCAACTTGCACAGCTAAAAGGGTATTTTCCCAGAGCCGCCAATCTAAGATGTCGCTGTCCCAACTGCGCAAATGTTCAAGGCCCGGCAAAAGGTCAGGCACGCCTGCTTGAGGTTTATCCTCAGGTACCGACCGCGTGGCGTCTAAAATCATTTTGCTACCGCGGTTGATTTTAGGGCCGGTGAAGTCCAAAGTGTCTTGCGCGGTTTGCATTAATAAAGTTAAATCTTGTTCCGGATTAAAGTTTTGGCGCAGAGCCTTTAATACCGATGCAAAATCACGCACATTCACTTCTTCATCCACTAAAATTAGGCATTTAGTCAAAGAAAGCTGACCTTCACCCAACAAGCCCAACGCGACTTTGATCGCTTCTTTTTCATAGCGCTGCTTTACGCTCACGACTAATAAATTGTGAAAACCCGCTTCATAGTAGGCCCAGAGGTCCACCAGCTCCGGCTTCATCAACTTTAAGGAAGGCATAAATATTTTGGTCACGCACTCGCCCAAAGCTTTATCTTCTTGCGGGGGTTTGCCCACCACCGCAGCATGATAGATGGCATCTTTGCGATGCAGAATTGCTTTGACTTCCATAACCGGAAAAGGGGCTGGGTGCGAATAATGTCCAAAATGATCGCCAAAAGGGCCCTCCAGGGCGCGTTTGTGCGGATGGATTACTCCTTCAATTACAATTTCTGCGCTGGCCGGAACAAACATATTTATTGTTTTACAGCCTACCACCGGCACGGGATGCCCGCGTAAAAAACCAGCAAAAACAATTTCATCCATACCTTCAGGTAGAGGCATAACCCCAGCCATATAAATCATGGGATCAGGCCCAATGACAACAGCTACTTCCAAAGGTTGGTTTAACGATTCGGCTTCCCAATGGTGAAATCCGCCTCCCTTTTGGATTTGCCAGTGCACCAAAAGTTCTTTGGCTCCGGTCACCTGCAAACGATACGTCCCCATATTGCGCGCTCCATTTTTTGGACTTTTCGTTAACACGAGCCCGGCCGTAATGAACTTCCCCCCGTCCAGCGGCCAGCATTTAAGGACGGGAAACTCATAGAGGTTAATATCATCTCCGAACTTTTGTACCTCCAAACACGGGGCAAAGTCCACCCGCTCCTCTTTAGCGGAGAGTCCGCGTTTAATGAATTCGCGATTCTGCCATAGCCAAGAAAGTTTTTTATTTTTCCAGCGACCCTCCTTAACCTCCTCGCCTAAGCGCAATAAAGAAAGGCCAAACTGGGCTGGGTCCTGTCGCAAAAGCCCGGCAATGGATTTCTCCACGCCCAAAAGATTAATGGCCAGCGGATACTCCGAGCCTTTAACATGTTCAAAATAAAACGCGGGAACATCTTCTCCCGTGCGCGCGGATTGAGCGTAGAAGGATTGTACGATTTGGTTGACCTCAAGTTCCGGGTCAACCTCCGCGACGATCCGTTTTAGAAGTCCGTCTTTCTCCAACTTACGGAGATGATTTCGGAATGGTCCTAATGACATGGAGTGGGCATTAAATCCGGCTGCGGTTCCAACCCAACTCAGGGGCAACGCCGGACAATAGGGACAGGATCCTTTGGGCGAAAAGTTCGGCTGTTTGCTGAACGGTCTCAATCCGTATGGACGCAGGATTTTCACCGCCTCGTTCAACGGGGTAATATCCGGGAGAAATCGGCATGACCACGGCTCCGGACCTGGCCAAAGTAAGCATATTTTTCAAGAGGATAGCGCTGAGCGGAGTTTCGCGTAAACATAAAACAAGAGTTCTTTTCTCTTTTAGCGCCACCTGCGCCATCCGGGTTATGAGACTATCGGCGATACCGACAGCAATTTTAGATAGGGTGGAAGCGGAACAGGGAACAATCACCATAGCGTCAAAAGGAGTTGACCCTGAAGCGAACGGCGCGTTCATGTCCTCGTTGGCGTATATTGATTTAACCTGCGGTAAAAGTGATTCATAAGTCATTCCGGTTTCCTGCATGAGCACGGATTTCCCCCAGCGCGAAAGCACTAAATATTTTTCTCCTGGGCACTGTTTAAGAAACTCTACCCCAAATAAAGATCCGGACGCGCCGGTTATGGCTATAATGGTATTCATCCCGTCCTCCCAAGAACCAAAGGAACTATAATCAAGGCCAGCACCACAAATCCCATGGCCGCGTTCACTTTAAAAAACGCGAAATTGATCACTTGCGGCGTAACGCCGTTGGCGTTCACCTTCCAGTGGCTTAAAATAAATAAAATTCCAACCAATAACAATAAGCTTAATGAAGCAAAGTTTCGCAAATAACCTATCGCTAGCAGCGCTAAGGAAATATAAGCGATGAGATGAAACCCGGCGGCAAATCGCTGGGCTCTAATTTTTCCTACAGCAGCAGGCAAGGAAAAAAGTCCCTCACTTTGGTCAAACTCCATATCCAAAAGCGCGTAAAGTACATCAAAGCCCGCAACCCAAAAAATAGAAAATATCACCAACAGGAGAGCCGGGGTCAAGCGGGACAAAGGCAAGAGTTCCGGGCTAACAGCCAGCCAGCCGCCCATAGGAGCAACGCCCCAAGCCAAACCCAAACCCAAATGCGTCCAAGCGGTCCAACGCTTTAAAAATGGATAAATCAAAAATAATCCCATGGGAACAGGCGAAAGCCACAAACAAAGCGGCGCAATCCGGTAGGCTGCAAAAAAGAAAATTAGTATATGCAGCGCAACGAAGATCCAAGCGGAACGCACAGAAATGAGTCCCGCTGGAATTTCGCGCATTTGCGTACGCCTATTTTTTTTATCGATCTTATGGTCAATGATTCGGTTCATGGCAAACCCGGCGGAACGCGCGGTAAAGACGGCAACAAAAATCCAAAAATAAGCGCTAACGCTAAGCGAGGGTTCCGGAGGACTTAGTTCCAGAGCCAAAAAAACTCCGGAAAAAACAATGGGCAAAGAAAAGAGGGTGTGTTCTAATTTTACAAACCGAAAATAACGAAAGATCATAACTCAAGCGAAAAGAGTTTCTAAATGCTCTTTGAGCCGCTCTTTCTTAAGGCCAGAACTTTCCATTCGTTCCTGCGCGCGCTCCACTTCATCTGCCGGCGCATTGGCGCGGAAATCAGGATTGCTTAACCGCAAAGATACCCGCTCCATATCCTCTTCCACATGTTTCAACTCTTTTTCCAAACGCTGCTTTTCTTTGGAAAAATCAATTAACCCTTCGAGCGGAATGAACAGTTCAATGTCCTGCACTAAAACCGCGGCGGACTTATTGGGCTTTTGCGCGCTGGAGACAATCTGCAGTTGTTTAGCGCGGCAAAGGTGCTCCAAATAGCGGCTATGTTTTTGGATCAATTGCGCTTGCGCGGGATCTTTGACCACCAAAATTAAGTTAAGCTTGTTGGCCGGAGGAACGTTCATTTCTGAACGGATAGTGCGCACAGCCACGATCAGGAACCGGAACAGTTCCATTTTAGATTCCGCATCTTGCTCGACCAGCGTAGGATCTAATTGCGGGTAAGGCTGTTCCAACAAACTTTGCGGGCGGTTCTCACCGGCCAAAGCCAATCGGGAACGCCAAATTTCTTCTGTGATGAACGGCATAACCGGATGCACTAGCATGAGCAAACGAGTCAACACATAATCTAAAGTGGCAACTACCGCGCGTTTTTGAGAACTGTCCGTTGGATCTAAAATTCGGATTTTAGAGAGTTCAATATACCAGTCGCAAAATTCGCTCCACAAAAACTGATACAGGAGCCTGGCAGTTTGGGCTAAATTATATTCGTTAAGGGATTGGCGCACAGCCTCAATTGTTTTTTGTAAACGGCTCAAGATCCATTGATCGCACAACTCCAATTGATTTGCCCGTAAACTTTGCGCGTTTGTGGGCAGGGCCTGGCCTTGCGGAAAATTCATAAACGCGAACCGGCTCACGTTCCAAATTTTGTTGGCAAAATTACGCGCGCTGAGAAAAGTTTCGTCTGATATTTGCATGTCGCGACCGGGCACGCTTTGGCTTGCCAACACAAAACGCAAGGCGTCGGTGCCGAATTTATCCATCATCACCAAAGGGTCAATGACGTTGCCCAAAGATTTTGACATTTTTTTACCTTGTTTATCGCGCACAATACCGTGGATAAAAACATGGGAATAGGGAATGCGCTGGGCCGGCTCATCCATGCCTTTAGGCGCAAAGGTAAGGCCAAACATCACCATGCGCGCCACCCATAAATAGAGGATCTCGTGTCCCGTGACTAAGACGCTTGTAGGATAATATTTTTGTAAATCAGCGCTGGGTTGCGGCCACTCCAATACGCTGAAAGGCCATAAAGCCGAAGAAAACCAAGTGTCCAAAACGTCGGGATCCTGCTCCCATTGCACGCCGCCGCAAGCAGCGCATTTTTCCGGCATGGTCCCGGAAACCACGGGCGGACATGCGGTCTGGCTCGCAGGGTGAGTTGATTTTAACTCTGATGCGGGGCATCCCTGATCCTTTTTGGAGTTTAAGCAGTACCAAATCGGCACGCGGTGCCCCCACCAAATTTGCCGGGAAATACACCAATCCCGAAGGTTGTCCAGCCAATGCAAATAGGGGCCATTCCAACTGGAAGGGAATATTTGCACTAGAGTTTCGCGCGTAGCCTGGGCCGCTTCTTGGGCCATGTGTTCCACTTTTAGGAACCATTGATCAGAAACCAAAGGCTCGATGATAACACCGCAACGATAACAAGTGCCAACGGAATGCGGATAATCCTCAATTTTTTCAATGAGGCCCTGGGCTTCTAAATCTTCTAAAATTCGTTTACGACATTCCTCGCGCGAAAGCATTTGATATTGCAATGCCTTGGCGGTCATCTTGCCTTCAAACCCGATCACCGCGATTTGCTCGAGGTTGTGCCTTTCCCCGATATCAAAGTCCGCCGGATCGTGCGCTGGGGTCACTTTGACAACCCCGGTGCCGAACTTGGGGTCTACGGCTGAATCAAAAATTATGGGAATTTCTCTATTGACGATAGGCAACTGGACACTTTTGCCCTTTAAGGGGGAGTAGCGCGGGTCATCAGGATGCACTGCCACAGCCGTATCCCCCAACAAGGTTTCCGGGCGGGTTGTGGCCACGATCAGATATTGGTCGTTGGCGCCCAGCGGATAACGAATATGATAAAGCTTATCTTTACGCTCTTCAAACTCCACCTCAATATCGGAGAGCGCGGTTTGGCAGCGCACACACCAGTTGACCATGCGCAGCCCGCGGTAGATCCACCCTTTTTTGTAAAAGCGCGAAAAAGCTTCCAACACAGCGCGCGAACAGGTCTCATCCATAGTAAAGCGAGTGCGCGACCAATCCAGGCTTGCGCCCAAACGGCGCAACTGCATGAGGATCGTGTCCCCAGATTCTTTCCGCCAACTCCACATCCGCTCCAAAAATTTTTCGCGCCCTAATTCATGGCGGGAAGTCCCTTCTTTTTTCAAAAGTTTTTCCACCACGTTTTGGGTAGCAATGCCTCCGTGGTCGGTGCCCGGCACCCAAAGCGCGTCAAAACCGTCCATTTTTTTCCAGCGAATAAGCACATCTTGGAGGGTATTGTTTAATGCGTGTCCCATATGTAAAGAACCGGTAACGTTAGGCGGCGGGATAACGATCACAAAGCTGGGCTTGGCGCTGCCCTTTTCCGGCTTAAAATAGCCTTTTTGGACCCAAAAATCGGCCCAATAAGGTTCTACTTTCTGCGGTTCATAAGTTTTAGGTATTCCCGGGTTTTCCATAGAGATGTCGTCGAATATTTTATTAAATTATCAGATCGCGTTCAAATGAGCCAGCTTAAGCGGAATTACTTTTATCTATAATTTCTTTTAATTGAACTTGCGCTGGATATATGTTTCCATATCACGGAACGCTAAGTGAATGCGGGCATTAGCCAATGTCTAAGATCGCTCCA